>CAMDKL010000186.1 GCA_945900945.1 Pirellula staleyi DSM 6068 | reverse complement strand
TACGCTGGTGGGAACCAACTCGAGCGCCGCTGAAGTCGGAAAACAAGCCAGGGGCTGCCTCGGTAGCCCCTGACTTAATTCGATCATGTCGGCTTGTTTTTCGTTCAATGCGAAAAATCCAACACGCTGTTGCGGAGCTATATCAAGCGTTTTTTACCCACAGTTTCTGCGGACGAGCCACAATCGCAAGGCCCATGGTACGCCGGCGAAGTTGTTGAGTTGCTCCCAGATGGCAAGGTCAAGGTCCTGAAGCGAGGCCCGTTTCGCCAGGAATATGTCCTGACACTTCGTAATCTGAAGCTGGCACCCGATGGACTGGACCAACCCAAGAAGTCCGCTAAGGTTGCGGCGGAGGGAACACGCACCTGGACCAGCGTTTCGGACGGATCGAAAATTGAAGCCGTATACCTCGGTTTTACCGATGGAAAGGTGAAGATGAAACGAGCCGACGGTAAAGAGTTTACTGTGCCGCTGGAACGATTCAGCAAAGCGGACCAGGACTACGTCAAGCAACAATCCGGCTCCAATGACGATCCGTTCGCTCCTTGCGAGCGTACGGGATCACGCAAAGACACGAAGTCGCAAAGGGTGCAGAACGAAGACCCAATCGAACCGGTAGGGTGGGTACAGACAATCGCCTCGTTGATGATCGATCCACTGCACATTGGCAGTATCCGTAGAAAGAAAACTTGCGTTCTCTGCCCTCGCGCATCATTTGGGAATAACTGCAAGCTCGATTATTGTGTTGTCTCGTGTTTCCGTTCCGTAGATCCTATAGAATATGATTGAGTGGTTATCCAATTCACAAGAGGAGTTGTTATGCGTCCATTTTTACAGTTATGGCTTGTCGTAGCGTGTGCCTCTTCAGTCTATGCTGGTGACACTACGGATGGATGGACTGCATATTCACCTCGCGATGAATTAAAACCGAAATTCTCGTTCGATCCCAACGGCGGCCCCAAACAGGATGGGAGCTTCATCATCGAATCGGGGGCAAACGATGGGCAACAAGGTGGGTGGACTAAGACATTCGCAGTGGAGGGTGGAAAACACTATCGTTTTTCTGCACTACGTAAAATGGCGGGGGTCGAAAATGAACGACGTTTTGGGGTCGCTCGTATTCACTGGCGCGATAAAGATGGCAGGCACGTCCACCATGCAGAACCATCGAACGCATCGTATGCTCCAGGTGCAACCGTCGCGTCCGAACCCGAGTATCCGATCGATGATGAGAAAGACGCATCGGGTTGGACAGAATTGAATGGTGTCTACTTGGTGCCCCCGAAAGCTTCAAAAGCAATCGTGGAACTCGAATTCCGATGGGCTCCCAAAGCGAAACTGGAATGGGCGTCTGTATTTTTGTACGCGACACATCCGCCGGAACCACGCATTGTTAGACTGGCGACGGTTCATTTCGTGCCTCGCAACGCCAAGACAGTTGAGGACCGGCGAAACGCTTTTATTCCTTTGATCGAACAAGCGGCCAAGGAGCGAGCGGATCTCGTGGTGTTGCCAGAAGTCGTGACGTATGGCAGTGGCGTGACCTACGTTGACGTTGCCGAAACCATACCGGGACCGTCAACTCTTTTTTTTGGCAATCTTGCAAAAGAGTACGGTATGTATTTGGTACCAGGCTTAGTTGAACGCGATGGGCCTTTGATTTATAACGTGGCAGTCTTGATCGGTCCCGATGGCACAATCGTCGGAAAGTATCGCAAGATTTGTTTGCCGAGAGGTGAAATCGACGGCGGAGTGACTCCAGGCCATGAGTATCCTGTCTTTCAAACGCGATTCGGTAAAGTTGGAATGATGGTCTGTTACGATGGCTTCTTTCCTGAGGTCGCGCGAGCGCTGAGTAACAATGGAGCAGAAGTCATCGCGTGGCCTGTCATGGGCTGCAATCCGTTGCTAGGGGCAGCTCGAGCTTGCGAGAATCACGTTTATTTGGTCAGTAGCACGCATACGGATGTCGAGAAAAATTGGATGGTTTCGGCTGTCTTCGGTCACGATGGTCAGTTGCTTGCTCAAGCCAAGGAGTGGGGAACCATTGCAATCGCGGAGGTCGATCTCGGCAAGAGATTGCATTGGCCGAGCCTTGGCGACTTCAAAGCAGAAATCCCTCGCCATAGGCCTTGACTTTCGTTTGAAGTGCTCAGGCGTAGCTCACTGACAGAAAAAACGTTGGCGTTGGGTCAGACTTGAGCGACGAAGTTTCCCGGAGTAGCTGGATCGTGTTGGCCTTTTGCTGGATGCCAAATCACGTTCATGCGCTGATCAAAACGCCCGAGCCAAATTTGTGCCGTGGTATGCAGCATTGGCTTTCGGGATATGCGTGCCTGGTACGCCAAACGAAATCAACGGACTGGTCACTTGTTTCAAGGACGCTACAAAGCCTTTCCGGTTGAAGACGAGGGATACTATTGGAACTTAAGCCGATATATTCACTTGAACCCCTGCAATGGCAGAAAGCCACTGAGTGATACGCCGTAGGCTTATCCCTACAGCAGTTTCGGCGGCTACGCCCGTAAAAGTCAGCGTCTAGATTGGGTAGCTTATGATGAACACCATCGGTATTGGTCCGGACGCAATGGCGGCAACGATCCGACGACTGCTTATCGCCGGTTTGTGAAAGATGGATTAATCGATTCGGTCGATCCGAGAATCGATCGTCTTCGTGATTGGGTCTATGGCGGCGAGGACTTTCTCAAACGAGTCTTATCGATGGCTGAAGGTGACGACCCGGTGTTACATCGACGCCGAGTCCGACGTGCCAACCCGGTTTCAGTGGATTCGATTTTTGAAGCGACAGCGTCGCAGTACGCCGTAAGTGCAGATGAATACGTCGGATTTCGCAGTGGTGCTGCCGGTCGCGATATGGCAGCCTATCTATGTCGTCGATATACTTCTGCAACATTGCGAGAGTTGTCCGATCGATTTAGATTGAATCATCCAGACAGCGCCTCAGACTTGATACGGCGAGGTGCCAAGCGAATTGAGCAATCAAGCGAAGCGGTTCGCCAGCAAAAGGCCATTGAAAAGAAACTAAAACTGAATCCCGAATCCCGAACCTGACCCCAGGCAGCAGCTATTGCGGTTTTTTAGCCATGGAGCTTTTCAAGAAAGCGTTCCGCGACACGTCGATGATGATCGAGTTTCGGGCCCATTCGCTCAAGCTGTCCGACCATGACTCGCATGCGCGGATTGGCACTAAAGAACTCACGCTCACGGTCGATGAATCGCCAGTAAAGCGCATCCCATATTTCACACCAATCTCCTTTGGCATAGTCGCTCATCTTCAAAATGTAGCTCGAACCGCTGATATAAGGCTTGGTCGTCATCATTCCGCCGTCAGCATGTTGGCTCATTCCATAGACGTTGGGTACCATCACCCAATCATAGGCATCGATGAACATCTCCATAAACCATCGATAGACACCATTGGGCTCGATATCGCATAGCAACATCAAATTTCCAAGCACCATCAATCGTTCTATGTGGTGGCAGTATGCGTACTTCAAGGAGCGCATTACACTCTGATCGAAAGGCACAATGCCAGTGGAACCGGTATAGAACGACGCTGGTAGCGAGCGAGTTAAATTCCACGCATTCGTAGTACGCTGGCGCGAGCCAGCCTGAAGGTAGATTAGCCGAATGAACTCTCGCCAGCCGATCACTTGCCTTAGAAAACCCTCCAAGGAATTCAGCGAGACTTCATCGCACTTTTCCACAACAGTTTCAATGATTTGCCGAGGTGTAAGCAACCCAATGTTCAACATGGGCGTCAGCACGCCATGAAATAGAAACGTCTCACTTTTCGAGATTGCATCTTCATAATCACCAAACGCTGCAAGTCTTATTTTGACGAATTCGTTAAGCCAAGATTTCGCGGCTTCGTGGGTAACGGGGTAAATGAATTCTTGCAATTGCCCGATCGCGTTCGGAAATCGCTTAGCGATGTACTTCTTTGCCTCCAGAACACTTGGTCTTTCGATAGGCCTAGCCAATTCAGGTACGACGATATCTTTTGGGAGTTTCTTGCGGTTCTCGGTATCGAATGTCCACTTACCGCCCAATGGCTTTCCTTTCGCATCGAGCAGCAGGCCAAGTCGTTTGCGTTGCTGCATGTAGAAATCGGTAAAGTGATAATGCTGTCGATCTTCAGCCCAGCGTTGCATCACGTCGACGGGAGTCAAGAAGGCTGGATCATCCAGCCACTCGATTGCGATTTCAGCCAATTCACATCCTTGAGAGACACGCGTTTTAAGCCACATATCGGTCGGATCGATCGCTACGACTTGTTTGACTTGCCTCCCTTTAAGAATTGAGCCTATATCCACAGAGCTGGCGATTTCATGCGATTCGATACGGTGAACTTGTTTGCCAAGTCGTTCGCAATTCGCAGCAAATTCCGTCATCGACGCGCGATGCAAGACGAGTTTTTGACAATGGAAATTGTATTGCGAAAAAAAGAGCGGATCTTCAACGAGGAATACAACACTGGCCCGTAAAACTGCCGGATTACTTTCCCACAATTGGTGCGGGTAAACGAGGGTGGCGCATTTGGCTTTCATTCTGCCAACTCGTTAAAAAGCGACAATTGTATTGGCTTACTTGGTCGATTCGCGGTGATCGCGTTTTCATGTAGCGTTCCGAGAACACGACCAGCAAGCGAAACGCCACTCTTCAAGGCGCCTTCGACACGTGGTCCTCCGCACCAATCTCCGCATGCACCAAGCAGGTTGCTTTCGTCCCAAAGCGAAGTCTCAGTCAAGGATTCCGCAGGGCGCGAATATAGCCATCGATGAGCTTTGGCTGAACCATGTTTAGGCATGATGCTACCCGTGACCCGTTCCGCCTCTTTCATCAAAATCCGAACGACTTGTTCATTTTGCGTTTCCAGATTCTCCTTGGCCCAATCGACTGTCGAATGCAAAACCCAAGTTTCTAAGCCAGGCGGACGTGCGGGTTTGCTTGAATCACGCGCAATCCAGCTGAGCTTTCCTTGGTTGACAAAGGCACCGTCTAGTGGAATCTCCCATCGACGCTCCATCGCAATCATGACAGCCCAGCATGGTACCATTTCAACCTGAGAAAGTCGTTCTTTCCAACCGCATTGCGTTTGGAGTTGCTTGAACGTTTGAATAGGCGGGCAGCTCCAAAGGACGTTATCAAAAACGCCAAGATCGTGATCATCCTTTGCAAATATTTGGTATCCAAGTTCTTTTCGAGAAACACGCTCAACCTCGGTTTCAAATTGGATGTTCAGACCCTCCGAGAGATGCCGGGCCAACGATTCCATCGTCGGAATGCCGACATAGCGTTGTAGTTGCGGTAATTCGCTGAAACTGCATGGCTCGACGATCGAAACGATGTGTCCCTGCCATTCCGCCACATGCTTGTCTGCTACCCAGGATTCCAGGTATCGCTTTAGATTTGGATCGCGAATCGTAAAGTATTGAGCGCCGTGATCGAATTGAATGCAATCGTCCATTTTTCTGGTAGAAGTTCTACCACCAGCTCGACGCGATTTTTCGAAAGAATGAACATCCAATCCATGATCTCTTAAGATCCGGCTGCACATCAATCCGCCCAATCCAGTCCCGATCATGGCGATGCGAGGAGAGGGATTCGCAATACGTCGATCAACTCTTTTTTCATACTCTTGCATATTTATTCTTTGCTCATGAAAGCGAATTGGACGCATGCGAACGCTTCCCAAAATCGGTCGCTCGGGCATGAACGGTCTATCGAATTGCCCGAGGCACCATAAGATCCCACCGTACGAAGCAGGATCACGGCCATCAAGGGCGTATCGATGATTGAGATCGATCAAGCGTTCAAGTGCTTGACGATGATTTCTAGTCCACTCCAGAATCGCTTTACCCCACGTCATTCGAACATTGTTATGGAGCTCACCATGCTTAAGTAGGCTACGCTGAGCTGCATCCCACAATCGCTCACCGGTCTGAGCCCGAGCAAGAGTTTCCCAAGATAGTACTGTTCGCGAATCACGCTCATGCTCCCTCAAAGTTGAGATCGCCCACGTCGGTAGACTATCGTCTGATTCTATATTGTGGCGATAATAGCAGAACGAGTACGCAAGCTCTCTCCAAATCAGTAGTTCATCCAAGAATTTCTCAGCCCCGTCGGCGAATGCTTCGCGGGCAAGACGAAATGGCGACACCATTCCATAGTGTAGGTACGCTGACATACGACTTACTCCATCGATCTCGATTTGGTTTCGACGCTTCGCATAGCCTCGAAGGCCGTTTTTTCGAAAGGCTTGCCAACGACTGTAACCTGCAATGGAACCGCCACGAGTATCCGACACAGGCCCGACAGAATGATCAATATCGCATTCCGATACAAGCTTCGCCAAACTGTGGTCGCCGAGCAATAAAGATGTAAAGGGCGTAGCCGTTATTGGTTGGACGGTTCGTGTCGAAGCTGGCCAAACACGATCGACCCGATCGCGATAGAGCGATGCGGTGGCATCCCGATATGCGAATGCGCGATCGTAGGCTTTTCCAACAAGCCGCATCGGAACGACACAAGCCGTGTCGACGAGCACCACGGCCGCAGGGCTAGAAGCCACAAGCTTTTCGGTCCAATGCTTGGTTGCTTCCAATGGAAAATCTTCGGTAACGACAACTGCTGACGAAAATGCCAGCTGGGCAAGACGTGGAGATCTCGCAGTGCAACGGTCGAGATGGAAAGCGAAAGAGATTCCGAGCTTAGCGTAGCTTTCTTGCAAATCTCTGGCTGATTCGAGTATGAAAGTATGATGCCTATCCGAGGCAAATCGATATCTTTCCGAAAGCCCCTGATAAACCAGCAAAGGCAACTGAAAACGATGAGCTAAATGGATTGCGACGTCGAGAGCCGGATTTTCATCGCTTCGAAGGGCATGATGCGTCCAATAAAGCACGCGATTTCCCTGGTGGTCGGTACGTCCACTCGAAACGAGCCAAGTCCGCTCGGACAAATGCGCTGGCAGGTCGGCTAATAATGTCGGAATGTCGGTGGCGTCTTCTGTCATCTCAGATTTTAGCATGCTGTCAATCTAATGCTTTCTGATAGCTAAACACAAGGGATTGACAGAGCACCTGTTTGGTCTGCCGTTCTCTCCGAAGAAATTTACGGGGGAATAGTTAGATTGGGTGGACGTGCTAAGCTTGACAGTCAAAGACAATAAATTTGGCTCGTCCGGCGTTTCGGGGAGGTCAAGTGAGTAGTCGCTCGACGAGGGATTGCTGGAGTGCTTTTCCGCGTTTTCGGGTGTTGTGAACGAATTGAAAAAACGCGAGGTAGTTGGGTAACCTTTCCTGCGAGATACCACGGTGTGGCCGGAGCCACGGTCGTAGCAACGACCAAAATCCTTCCATCGTGTTAACGTGAACTTCGCAGAATCCATCGCCATCATCGTCACGCGCGTATTCCTTGTTGCCATGGTTCACTGTCTGGTGTTCGAAGCCCCATTGAGTCAAACGAGAGTAGATGTCGTATTCGTCTGTGTAAACGACGGTGCCGATAGCAATTGTGGCTCGCAGGATTGGCTCGATTGTTACCTGCTGAACGTTTGCCAGCATTCGAATAACAACTTCGCCCGAACGTTGGATCATCCCGAAGATCGGAGGCTTTTCCTTCTCCAATGTGCCGCGACCTCGATCACCTTTCAAACGCCTTCGACGCCCTGCTCGTCCTTTAAACGCTTAAAATTTCTTTTATAATGCGTTGATGTTCAACGCCCGTGAGGCGTTGATCGAGGCCTTGAAAAGGAAACGCGAAGCGTTCGTGGTCGATGCCCATACAGTGCATGATCGTTGCGTTGAGATCATTCACATGGACAGGGTTTTCGACAATGTTGTAACTAAAGTCGTCCGTATGGCCGTATTCGACCCCACCCTGAATTCCTCCGCCTGCCATCCACATAGTAAAGCACTTGGGGTGGTGATCGCGGCCGTAGTTTTCTTTCGTTAATTTCCCTTGGCAGTAGACCGTACGTCCGAATTCACCGCCCCAAACAATCAAGGTCGAATCCAATAGTCCGCGTTGCTTGAGGTCCATGATCAAGGCCGCGCTCGCTTGGTCAATGTCTCGACATTGGGCAGGCAGATCGCCCGCAATGTTTCCATGTTGATCCCATCCGCGATGCAATAGCTGAACGACTCGAACGCCACGCTCGACCATGCGCCGGGCCAGTAAAGTACTCGCTGCAAACGTACCGGGCGTGGTCACATCTGGACCATAAAGGTCTAAAACGGATTTTGGTTCTTTGCTCAGATCCACTAAGTCTGGGACACTGCTTTGCATCCGAAAAGCCATTTCGTATTGAGCAATACGAGTTTGAATTTCTGGATCATGCAGCTCGGCAAACCGTTGTTGGTTGAGTTGACCTAGCGCATCCAACATAGCACGCCTATCCGCCGTTGTGACACCCTCTGGATTAGGAAGATACAGAACCGGATCGCCGCCGGTACGGAGTGCGACCCCAGCGTACCGAGTTGGCAAAAAGCCACTTGACCACATCCGCGTAAACAACGCTTGTGCGGCTGCACTGGCCGACCAAGTCGGAGTTAAAACGACAAAAGCAGGCAAATTATCACTTTCGCTGCCTAAACCATATGCGAGCCATGACCCCAAACTTGCTTTCCCCGGTACTTCGTTGCCAGTCATAACAAAGGTACACGCAGGGTCGTGATTGATTGCGTTGGTGTGAACCGTTTTCACAACAGCCAACTCGTCAACGATTTTTGCCGTATAAGGTAGCAACTCGCTTACCCATCGCTGGCTCTGACCATGTTGTTCGAATTTAAACTTGCTCGATGCTACTGGAAATCGAGCTTGGCCACTGGTCATCGTGGTAATGCGTTGCCCGTTGCGAATCGAGTCTGGCAAGTCCTTGTCAAATTGCTCTCCCAGCGAAGGTTTGTAGTCCCACATATCGATCTGCGATGGACCTCCGTTCATATGCAGGTAGATAATCGACTTCGCCTTCGGGGCAAAATGAGGCAACCCCGCTAGTGGAGGATGAACCCTCGCACTTGCCGGTTCCATTGCAGCCTGTGCAACCGAAGGCCCAAACGCATTTGAGCCAGCCATAGCGGCCAATGCAAGTCCGCCCATTCTCAATCCGCCGGTCCCGAAAAACTGACGGCGAGTTTGCAGAAGATGATGCTGAAAAAGTAGGCTATTCATGGCAGGATATTAGAAAGGATCGCGGGCGAGCCGCAGTTATCGTTCGGAGTACTAACGGCTCTAGTATATCCAAAACTTGATTGCTCTGCGCCAACAACTATTTTACAACGACCTCCGTTATACGAAATCCACCCACCGAACGGCAGGCCGAAAGCTCGTCGACTCAAACTCAAGAGCCGTAATTTCAGGGGGATTCTGGTACCTCTCAATAAATTTCCGTAGCAATCGCTCGTTAGAATTGGCGGAAACTTTCTTAATTGGGTGGACGTCATTAAGCACGATAGTGCACACATCGAGCCCAATACTCCTTGCGGCTACCAACGTCGTGAGAACCTGATTCACAACACCAAGTCGATTTTCGGAAACCAAGACAACAGGAAAGTGCAATTCTAGGGCGAGCGAAGCGTTGGTCATCGCCCAACTGATGGGGGACATGAGACCTCCCGCTCCTTCCAGGATGAGAAGTTCACAGCGACTGGCCCAATTCATCGCTCCATCCTTTATCGCTTTGTCCGAAACCTGCTTGTTCTCCAATTCCGCAGCGATCGGGGGGGCGAATGGAGCAGTAAAGTGTTGAGGGGTCACTTCTGTTAGTGTGCCGCGCTGACCGCTGGCCTGCCACAGTTTGAAACCATCGCTTTGTTCAAGCGATGGTGCACCACTGGCAACGGGCTTGTAAGCACCGACGGCAACTCCATCCCTAACCAACGACTCGATAATGCGGCAAGCGACATACGTTTTGCCGACCTCCGTGCCTGTACCGAGAATCGTTAGTCCTGCCAATTTCATTTTCAGTTCCAGCCAGGTCTAGCTCGTATAATTCATTAGCAGTTGTGATGTATCCCGCGTCACTCGCAATGCGATTTCTTGAACCGGCGGGTGCTAGCCCCGGGTCTGAATGCGCTGGCTAGGTCGCTTGATGCGCTGCACTAGGGTAGCGCCTTCCGGCTAATCCTTTGTCTAGCCGTGCATAATTAAGACAAGTGGGCAGATGTATATCCTGGATTACCATCGCTGCTAGCTTTCGGCGGATGGAAGAAAAGACCAAGGGAAATTGCAGCTAGGGTTGCAATGGCGCAAGGTACAAGGAACAAGCCACGAAAATCAATCACTTCATTTTTGGTAAATACCACTTCGAGCAACCATGGGCAAATCGAGTTTGCAACCAGCGCACCGACTCCAAGGATCATAACATTGAACAATCCCTGAGCACTATTCCGAGCATCTTTTGGAAAATGCTCGTCAACGAAGATGTAAACGGTTGCAAAGAAAAACGCATAGCAGATTCCATGCAGTACTTGGACAACGATGATCAAGGCTGCATTATTTGGGAAAAATGCGTAAACGGCAAATCGAGCCGCATGACCGAGGATCCCAACGATCATAGTTGTTCTCCAGCCCAGCTTCTTAAGCGTTATTCCTAAGATAAACATCGTTAATATTTCAGCCAACTGGCCGACACTCATCACAGGCATGATCCAGTTACCTGGGATACCAACCCCCCCTGCATCTCTCGACGCACCGAGAAACCTACCGGTCCAATTGAAATAGCAGTTGTGGACGAACGAATCCGCAAAGGTCACGACCCACAAAACAAGAACAAAGGGATGCGCCAGAAGTTTGATTGCATCCAGCCAAGCTAAACTCTGCGCACCCTCTGTTGCCTTTTTCGGTGGTGTGTGCGGCAAAAGAAGACTAAAGGCTGACAAAAGCAATGATGCAATTCCTGCAACCACAAAGGTCCACATGGTTGCATTCTTGAGTGCTTCACCCTTTAAGCCATTCGCCAGTGCAGCTCCGACCCAATCTATAATCCCTGCCGGATTGGTAGCTCGAACTGCAACCCAGTCCACCAAAATGAAAGTGAATGGCCAAGCAGCTAAAATCCATCCAATCGTACCGCCCATACGAACAATTCCGAATTCGTTCTGAGCATCTTTAATGTTTGCAAAAGCAATCGAATTGGTGATCGAAATGGTTGGCACATAAAGCAAACAGTGAATAAGCATCAAAACAAAGAACGCCTCGAAACTCGTCACAAAGCCGCAACCGAGAATTGCCAGTCCTCCGATTAGATGACTAAAGGCGAGGAATTTTTCAGCGGCAAAGTTGCGATCAGCAAACTGGTTGCTAAAAAACATTCCCACAATCGCCGCGATAGGGAACGCATTCAGAATGAGCGCCTGCTGGCCAGGAGAAAACCCCAATCCATCCTTGGCAATATAGCCAAAAATTAGCGGGAGCCATGCTCCCCAAATGAAGAACTGTAGAACCATCATCAGGAACAATTTCAGTCGAACGAAACTGCCCGTACCATCAGAACCTGTCGCCATTTGTTTCTCCAGAACCTTCGTCGTTTTCATTTGTTTTTACATCTCCAATTTGGAAGCCGCTTTCGCAGCTTCGCATGGAGTGATTTGGATACCGATTGCATTGAGTTTCGCGTAAAAACAGAGCTGTCCCACCTGATCGACGGAAACGCAAGCAATTGTTGCTGCACAGCGTAGCTAGAACGTATGCCATTACGCAAGCGGGTGATCTGCAAAATTCTCAACAACCATCGGAATTCCAGCTTCCCATTTTGCCCAATCTCCCCTCATTTCGCATTCGCCGGAGCGATGAACGAAAAAGACAGGTAATTACACATCAGTTCTTTCTTGTTGCATTCAGGCCCGGGGCTAGCGCCTCATCGTACCACACAAGTCATTGGGACCATTTTAAATGACAGCATTTGCGTTTGGAATTCGGGGCTGGACTTCTTGTTGGAGGTTGTAATTATTGCGGATCGTGGTGAGTGCCATCACGGTCAATGGAGTTCCCGATACGCGACACGG
>CAMDKL010000185.1 GCA_945900945.1 Pirellula staleyi DSM 6068 | reverse complement strand
TCACCGTGGGCCGCAGGTAATTGCAGTAGCGTGTGCCATCACCCTGGTAGTGCGAGGATTGGTTTTTGAATACTCGTGGGCAGATCTATGGGTGATTCTAGGGGTCGTTGCATTTTGGCCATTTCAAGAATGGATCATTCACGCATGGCTTGAGCATTTACCTGCGTTGCGAATTGGTAAACGCATTTTAGAACTCGTCATCACCAAGACGCACCGTGCTCATCATCGCAATCCTTGGGATCCCAAGTACGGACTCACGACAACTTATTTTGTGGTGCTGTTCCTAGGTGGTGTACCTATGATTTGGTCGCTGGTGTATGCCTTCGGTTTTGTCTCTCTGCACGCGATTTTGACAGGAATCCTGGTTACGTTTTTGTTTATCTTGAATTACGAATGGGTACATTACCTAATTCATACTTCTTATACACCTCACACTTGGTTTTACCGCCGCTTGTGGCGAAACCATCGATTGCATCACTTTCAAAACGAGAATTACTGGTTTGGGCTAACGATGCTGATGGGCGACCGAATCCTCGGAACGCAACCGCTTAAAGACAACGCATCCCGTTCTAAAACAGTACTGAACTTGGGTGTAGAGGCTTCGCCCGACGACATGCAGTAGCACGAATCTCAAATTTTCTTTTGAATCAGTTGCGCTACCAATTCCGGATTATTGGATTCTTTCAGGTGTTGGAGCTGATCCGCCGGAACCCCTAAACGTTCCAAATGCATGAACAAGCTCTCCCATACTTTTTCACGTTTCTTGCCTTCAGCCAAATAGAGATCCGTCAGCAGTTCCTGCGCCCGTTGCAACGACACATTATCTTTATTGTTGTAATAATTGCGGATTACTGACTGTTGGTATCGCGAATAATTTTCCGCTGCCATAAAAAAGTCTCTTTGGATTCCAAGTGGCATGAACAATACGAACGAATAACCTTAGGATTTCGGTAACGCCACGTCAATGTTATTCGGCAATGGGTCGAAGCACAACGGTCCGAATATCCATGACGGCAGCCCCAGCCTTGCTCTGTGGACGCACTGCCAATCGATAGCTGCCTTTCTTGAGTTTCATCGTTCCGATTTCCTCAAGGATCATGTTCTGAAAGTGCCCGGTATCGCGGACGGTCCACTGTAGAGATTGGTCGGCAACCTCCAATCGGACGACGGACCCGCCATTGTTTGCCCCGCAGCCGCACTGCACGTCGATTTCGTAGGTCCCGTCCTTTGGAATCGTGAGTTCCCAGTCCGCCCAATCATCGACTTCGGTCCAGTAACCGAGTACATTTTTATGCGGCTCGGGCTCGTACCGAAGCTTTTTGCCATGAGCCGTTCCGCTGGACGCCTTCAAAGTAATTTCATTGCCCGGGTCCTTTAGCAACGTTTTTTTTCCAGCAACCGCACGGTTCATCTCAGTACGCCACGCCCGCCATTGCTCGCCAACTGCCACCGCACCGACACTCGAATCAAGCCGGGTCGGGTCGGAGTCCATGTAGAGTCGCTTGTACACCTCTCGACTCACATTTGGATTCGGAACGCCGAACTGAACGCCGGTTCGTTTCTGCCATTGATGCAGCGACTCAGCAAGTGCTTTTGCTTTTTCAGAAAAGTCTTTAGCGACGTTTGTTTTTTCGCCTGGGTCTTTTTCAAGGTCATACAATTCGATAGCTCCATCATCCAGGTACTCGATCAATTTCCAATTGCCCAGTCGCGTCGCCGCAGCTGGCCTGCTGCCTTGATTCGTGTAATGCGGAAAATGCCAAAAGAACAAACGCTCTTTCGATGGGCCCGAGGCCGTACTCGGAAGCCAGCTTGATTTCAAACTCGCACCGTCCAATGGTCCAATCGTTTTCGAAGTGTCCATCCCTGCGACCTCCATGAGTGTCGGCATCAGATCCATCAAAGAAACCGGGGTATCCATGGTTTGGTTCGCCGCAATCTTATTCGGCCACCGAACGATCAAAGGGATTCGCAAGCCACCTTCGTATAAGTAACCTTTGCCGGCACGAAACGGACCATTGTGAGTCGCTGGCAGTTCATGCACCTCGGGCACATGTAGCCCACCATTGTCACTGCTAAAGATCACGATCGTTGGACGCTTTAGCGAATCGACCGTGGTCAGCAGTTTTCCGATTGCGTTGTCGAGTGACTCAACGGTCGCTGCATACAACGGATTGAAGGCCGACGCATTTTTTTCGATCAACTCCTTGGGGGCAGCCAACGCGACGTGCGGTGAATGTTGTGGGACGTAACAAAACGCGGGCTTGTCCTCGTTCGATTTTAAAAAATCGATAGCTGCGTCGACAATGGCGTATTCATTTTTGCCTCCTTCTTTTCCTTCGGCGTTTCCGTTTCCTTTCGGTTCGATTGCAATTTCAAATCCTTGTTGAGTCGGTCCATTTTTGCCGCCTCCGAGATGCCACTTGCCAAACAAGCCTGTGCGATAGCCGGAACTTTGCAGTACTTCAGCCAAGGTTGTTTCTTCAAGCGGCAAATGCGATTGAATGCGAGGATGCAATAGCAACTGCGACTGGGCATCGGGGCGACCTGGCAAGAATGTCGTGAGATGCAATCGAGCGGATGACTTGCCCGTCAACAGTGACGCGCGTGAGGCCGAGCAAATAGACAAACCACAATAGGCGCTCGTGTATCGGATCCCTTGACTCGCCAACCGATCCAGATTCGGCGTATTGTGATCCCGCCGTCCATAGCAACCAAGATCATAAATACCTAGGTCATCCGCCACGATCAAAACAATGTTTGGGGTCTCACCGGATTGGGTTGTGATCGGTGTGAACCCTGTTGCTGTGTCCCAATAAAGGAGCAGGATCGCTAGCGCTAGTGAGACGACATGCGATGACCGCAAAAAAATCTGTTTGTACGATTGCATAGTTTTGCGAATTGGAGAGGGGGTAGATAAAGGCAAAAACGCGGAGTCGCTGCTTTTTGAAGCCAGCTTTTTTTTAGTTTACCGTATGTTGGTTTCTGCCACAGGCGGTCGCTAAAGTTTTGATCTTTGATAATTCGGTTGGATTGAGAACTGTTGTAAGATTGGTAGATACTGATGCTGGCAGCAAAAGCCACGTGGCGGACGCTGCTAGCGTCCTCAACACGGCCCAATCCGTATACTTTTTACTGCGGTGGTGACCAATACTTTCGTGGAGTATGGGGACGACTCGAAGCGTGGCTGGGGTTGTTTTATCGTGGCTCGATCAGTGATGGAAATCCGACTCCCATAAGGTACTTTCTAAGTGCTGAGCTTGGTGGCCATAGCCCAGTTGGGCAGAAGCGTGGGGATAAGTTTGGGCTCGGCTGGTATTATGTCGGCGCAAGCAACGAATTTGGCCCGATTCCACAAGCGGTATTTGGTCCACGTGATGGAACCGGTATCGAGTCCTTTTGCAGCTTCCAGGCGACACCTTGGTGTGCTGTCTCTCCCGACGTTCAGTACATTAAGCCAGAAGCCAGCGCGATTGCCGACGACGCTTTCAATTGTCGTATTCGTATGAATGCAACGTTTTAATAGTACAGAAAAAAAGCGAGGCTTCTCAAAATACAAGCCTCGCTTTTATTGCGTAGCATAACGATTCCATAGGGTTTTATTACTCGACGGGAATCGCTGCCCTAGATTGGCAAATGGTTTCAGGTTAATCTACAGTGGACTCAGTCCCAGTAATCTCCGGTTCCACGCAAACCCTGAAATCTATGATGAACCACTGGCATTCCCTAGCCGTTTGTGCATTCGTTTGTTTTTTGCTTCCAGGTTTCGCCGACGCACAAGATTCGGCAGGCAAACCATTACCCGGTATTTGCAAAACGCAACCGGACAAGGGGCTTTTTGTTGCGATCGACGGTGGCAAGGGTGGTTACATGGTTCCCTACACCGAGTCGTTCGAACGAACGAATATATCCTTCGAGATGATTCCGGTGCCGGGGGGTGTCGTTACGATGGGGTCACCCGTTTCGGAAGCGGGACGAAGCGAAGACGAAGGTCCACAGTTTACCGTTAAGCTGAATCCTTTTTGGATGGCAAAAACAGAGCTTACATGGGGCGAATACAACACGTTCATGAGGTCCTATGACGTCTTCAAAAAGCTGACCTCGGCCGGGATTCGCCAGGTTACCGACGGCATCCGTGCAGATGCGGTAACGGTCCCGACGCCCCTCTATGACCCAGGCAAGACATACGAATATGGTGACGACAAAAACCAGCCAGCAGTAACCATGACGCAGTATTCCGCCAAACAATACACGAAATGGCTAAGCGGTTTGACCGGCGTTCAATATAGATTACCTACCGAAGCGGAATGGGAATTCGCAGCGCGAGCTGGCTCGAAGACTGCGTATAGTTTTGGCGACAACCCAACGGAACTTGAGCAGTACGCTGTTTTCGCAGCGACGGAGGGAGCAGCCAAAGTTGGCAGCAAAGCACCGAATGCATTTGGGCTACACGATATGCACGGGAATGTTTGGGAGTGGACCATCGATCAGTTTTCTCCCAAGGGCTTCGAAGGACGCGCAGGAAAATCGTTTACTGGATTTGAGGCAACGCACTGGCCAACAGAGGCAGATTCACGTTGTGTTCGAGGTGGCGGTTGGCAAGACACTGCCCAGCGCGTTCGCTCCGCTGCGAGGATGGGATCCGTTGATGAGGACTGGAAAGACGAGGATCCCAACGTTCCACTCAGCCCATGGTGGTATACGTCCGACCCCGCTCGGATGGTCGGCATGCGGCTTGTTCGCTCTGCGACGCCTCTTTCCAAAGAGCTAATGGTCAAATTTTGGGAAATTGATGCGGAGGCAATTCAAGAGGATGTTGACGCCCGGTTGCAGGAAGGTCGCGGTGCTATAGGAATTTCAGTTCCCGAGCTGATCAAGGAATTCCAACGCAAAAAATAGAGTCCTAACAATGCATCCTCAACTTCGTGCGTGGGCTCAGTTAGTTCGCATTCCTAATACACTCACTGCCTGCGCGGATGTCCTGGCTGGATTTACGCTCGCCGCGGGTGCTTGGAGTCAATTCTCTGGGATTGCACCTTCGCTCGTGGCTGCCGCATTATCCTCCATCTGCCTCTACTGGGCAGGCATGGTATTGAACGATGTTCATGACTTGGCAGTGGATACGGCCCAACGCCGAAACGGTCCGCTAGTCCGCAGGCTCATTGCTGTAGGAACGGCGCGCAACGCCGGCTGGTGGTTGCTTTTGCTGGGAGTTGCCTTGGCCAGTGTTTCAGCCTACCTGTTGCCTACGACGGATCCGACTACTCCTTATTGGATTGTCATGGTGACTGCTACCGCGCTTGCCACTGTGATTGTCGCTTATGATAGTTGGCTCAAAGCGACGCCGATTGGGCCAGTTTTGATGGGCCTGTGTCGGGGGCTCAATCTGCTCGTTGGCGTTTCGCTTGGAGCGTGTATCCAACGGCAAATCGATTTGGATTGGTCGAGTATTTGTCTCGCAACGGTGGGCCATGTTTTATTTGTGACGGGGATAACACTCTCGGCGAGGCGCGAGGGACTCATGCAACAATCGTCGGGTCGATTGGCTTGGGGGTGGGGCATTAGCTTGATCGGTGTGTCCGCAATCGCTTTTTGCTCCTGGTGGTCCGATCGTGACTTACGACTCGAACCGCGCAGCTTGTTTCCAATATTGGTTTGGATGCTTGCGCTGCCATGGCTTCGGCGTGCTATTGTTTCGATACAATCGCCAGGCGTTGGGACTTTAGTGCCCGCCATCAAACAAGCGATCCTCAGCATTATCTTTTTGGACGCAGCGATGGCTTTGCAGTTCGGTGGCAACTTACCCGGAATGATCGTTTGTGGACTTGCCATCCCAACCCTCGCAATGAGTCGAGTCTTCCGTGTTACCTAGCGAAAAGGAAAGTGTGTTCGGTCCGCGATGGCCGCAGTTGGCTTGTAAAGCTCGGTCTCGTCATCTATTTTGTCCACGCTATCCGGGACCTTAAAGACTAAATCCTTGTCAGTAATGGTTGCTGAATTCGTGAGTTCGGTATGTTCCAAAACGGAGAGCAGTTCGATTGCATCGGGTCGGCCATCTAACCGCTTGGTCCGCCTAAAGTATTCAACCAGAAAGGGGAAATAGGCGGCGGACGCGGAGCGTCCAAGTGTTAATCGAACTTCGGTAGGCAGGTTGGAACCCGTTTGGGGTATGCCGATCGTCTGCTGATCTAACTTGGTATTTCCCGCCAGTTTTGGTGCCTCGCTCCTTAGTCTTCCCACCAATTGCCATACATCGACCCCACGGATTTGGCCCGTCACTGCCTTGTACCAAAAATATCGGTGATACAAGCAGCGAAGCAATTCAGGATGACCGCCAACCGCAAGGTAGATACTCACATCGGGGCGATCACCAGCTTGATGGATCGCATTTCCTAGCAACTGCCGAACTTGATCTAGGTTAACTCGTCGTGGCGATTCCTCCAAACCGACTTGAGTGAACATCAATCGTCCATCCGAGACCTGTACTGTGTCCAATGTCGTTTCGCCGGAGGAAACTCTTGCAGTATACCTAAACTGTCCTGTACCCAGTCCACTGGTTTTGTATTCACCGCTTACGATTACTTGTTGGTCGAAGGCATGGCTACTTTGATAAACTTTGCAACCGAATGCAGGTCCCCAAACAGATTGGTGTATGGCATTCAATACAAGTTGATTCGGATCCATCGTAACGACAGTTGTGTTTGTCGTTTGGGAGCCCGTGGGCGGATTGCTTGCCGGTTGGACTGAGGCCGCTGTTAATGTAGGGGGGCTGGGAATAGTGGGGGGCGATTGCGAATTTGCCCTCGATGTCCAAACGAGGCAGGCAGCGAAGCCAATAGTGGCTAGCGCCAAAGTGCTTGCTTTCATTCTTTCGATCTGCATGGGCAAGTTGTATGGGTTTTATCAAAGAAAACGGTTCAAACGTGCCGAACATACGGAGTAGTGTCCAACGGGCCGGATTGTAGGTCGATCGCAGGCGTGTTGTCCAGGTGGAAAAACGTCGGTCGCGGTGGCCTAAAGATTAAGCCGGCTTGACCCAATAAGTTCCAGGGGGAATAAAATGAAAATACGAAGTTACTTTAGCCTAATGGCTGCTTTGGGTTTGGGCGCTCCATGCATCCTCTCCCATTGCGGAATCCTTTCCAATGCTCAAGCGGGAGAGTTTGGTGTTCGGCACAACATGCCGCCAGCCAATCGACTGGCTGAACCCGGTCCGATGGTTGGAGGACCAGGCCCAGGCGTCATGATGCCAGAAACCATTCCGGTTCCCGGATACTGCGGCGTAGCCGCCATCCCAACCGTTCAAGTACTGTTCAATCAACCACAGTCGATGAAGATCCTTTACGACGTGGTTGGCGATAGCACTTTTAAAAGCGATCCTCTAGTGGTGCCAGGCCGTTTGGAATTTGCACAAGGTGGTATCTTCCGATTGAAGCTGACCGACATCCAAGGACGCGAAGGGGTCGAGCTCTATCCAACACTCGAAGTGGGTACTGCCAGTTACCGCACTGCGGCTTACCTAGCACACAATGCCATTGCGCTCCAGTTCACCGAAGAAGACCTCGATCAAGCGTTATCGAGTAACTTTGTGACTAAAGTTATCTATTTGCCAGATCCCGAGTTTCAAGGTGATGCGATTTCGGGTATCGATACTCTAGTGAGCACGCGGCTTGAGCCGGGCCTAGACCCAATTGTCGAAGCAGATCGACGCGGATCGATTTTGGCCATTATCCGACTTGGCAACAAAGACATCGAGATGTCCAGCGCGTATGCTGGCGGCGGCTTCAGTGGCGGCATGTTGCCACCCGGCTCCTATGTTGACGGTAACGGAACAACTTGTGGTCCCGATGGTTCACCCATTGGTCCGGCAAACAATCCTCCGAACATGGTCTCGGGTGTGACTGCACCACAATACGGTATGCCTCAAAGCGGCACGCCAATTGGATTGGTGGGACCTCCACACATTCCTTTGGGATCGCCAGCGGGTTTGCAGAGCCATGTGATTCGCAACCGCACTCACATGAACATTCCTGATCCTGTAACTAAGATGAAGGGTACGGTTCGGCAACAACCTGGATACAGCTATCCAACGCCACCGAGCCGATTCCACATCAAGGAACAGAACATCAATCCTGGTTATCCGTCGGGCAGACCCCATTTCTATGATGCGAGTCGTGCTGTAGCACCGAATCAGTTCGGGGGTGCTCCTGCTGCTTCGGGTGAATATTGCCCGCCAGGCCAAGTTCGCTAGTCTGGGTCGTTGCTCAAATCTGAGCCGCGGGCGCTAGCCGCGTTTGAAAACCAATGCGTTTAACAGCGAGGCTAGCGCCCGCAGCTCAATAGGTTCTGCCCGTCGGGCAGAACCCTCCAATCGCAATCGCTACCCGCTTAGCTAGATCCAGTGAATAGGAATTTTGCCATGCTAACGCGAATCTCATTTCCTACGCTGCTGATTGCATGGTTAGCCATGATCGCGCTGTGCCTGCTGGCAATGTGCTTTCCAGGAAACGCCCAAGCGCAATCGATCTATAAGCCACTTCCAGACCGAAACCATTCTTTAATACGAGACGATTTCCCACCAGGTGAAATCGGGGCGATTCAACTCAATCGCAAACCTGAGTTGCGTGGACTTTGGCAGGCGGTCGAGATCCGTGGCCCGAAGGGGATGCGAATCAACATGGCCGACGCAGGTCAGTTTGCAACGGATTTGCCCGAACCAGCTCGTATTGCAGTCATGATCGGTTCGGTTTATCGCATGCGAATCACCGGGGTCCCCAACGAACCCGAATTGGAATTGTTCCCAACCTTAGAAGTCATCGATCGAACGCATCCTCCAGCGGAACGAGAGCATCGTTTCCCAATACCAATCGAGATCGATGAAGATGATTTAGCCGACGCCGCACGCGGTGAGCTAGTCATGCGAGTGGTCTATCTTGAAGATAATCAAATTGCAGAACCAATCGATACGTCAGGTAAGCCACAACGCGTTCTGGATCTGCAATCGCATCAAGATGCTTTGAGAATGGCCGATCAGCTTGGCCGACCTCTAGCAATCTTGAGAATTGGTTCTCGCGTTCCCAACGTTACGGAAGGCCAGGACTGGAACTCGTTCCTGTACGGTTGCCCTGCATGGACGACAATCAAAGTGATACCAACCAAGCAACAGTTGATTCAAGACGGCAAATGGCCCGCCACTGCAACTTCTGGATCCATTTCCGATCGACGATAAAGTCTTACTCTACAAGCAATTCAACATGCATTCATTAAAACAATTGTTGCGCCAGAGAGTTTCGATCAGATCGCTCATCGTTGCCGGAATATTTTCCGTGGGCAGCGGCTGCCAAAGTCGCCAAATGTCTTGGGTCGGAGCGCAAAACAGCAGCCGGCCAGCGGAAAACCGACCGAGCGTGACAGACCGAACTGAGCCAAATCAACCGGTTCAGCTCGCATCGTCCGACACATTGCCTAGCTCGGCAGAAGCCCATGGTTTAACACAAAGTGCAGTGTACAACGCAAGCCAGGGAACATTCGAGCCGCAGGTCGTTCCGGCTCAGCATACATCCACTCCCAGATATGCACCGATCGGTCGATCGGTAGGCTCCGAAAACGTTCCCCGAATCGCTATGGCCTCCTCGGGCATGGCAGTGCCGCCTGGTATGAATTCACCACCGTCCAACGGAGCCCCCTTTTCAACCGCCAGCCACGTCCGCTCACTGGACCGTCCGCAAGGCCATTCGCACGCTGATGGCAAATGCAATTGTGGCGCTTCAGGCGTCTACAAGCCTCTGTTCGCCCGTTTTTCCGGCAATAGCGGATGCCAAAATTGCGGAAATGCTAGTTGTTCAGGAGCGTGCGGCGACGTGATGATTGAACAAGGATTCGCTGTTCCGAGAGCAACCGACGCACAAGAATACATTTTCGACGGAGGCGATCACGATCCCAAAGTGCGACTTCGCCAAGACCGAAGCCAAGCTGGACTGGACGCAGAAGACACCGTGATTCAGTTTGAAACGGTGGACGGCAAAACAAACGTAGAAAGCGGCTGTCGTGTCGCCATCTATGCGCCAAGGTTTGGTAGCGTACGCAAACGGCAGTCAACCCGCGAACGGGATCTGGCCCTGCGCGCTCAAGCCACCTTGCGACCCGATGGACCTGGAATTCTTCGAGATCAGTTGCCACCGGCCAACGTTTCGAAACCGATCAAGTCTTCGAACAGCGACAACGTTCGCATCGTCGAAGCTTTCCGGGATCGCAGCCGCCCCATGCCTGCCGAAGTCGTGGTGCCAATGGTCACACTCAGCGATGCATTCAAGCCCTATGAAGATTTGAGTTTGATCCGGAATGGCGATTTAAAGGGGACCGATTTGGCTAAATTATCGAAATCCGCTGCCGCTGCCCGCATCTGGACAAATGTGGATGAGCTAAACGTCCTGATCGATGGCAAACAAGCGATAGATGTAACCGGCGCCAAGAAGGCTGCGGACATCACCATCTACGAACACAAGGGTGCCCGTATCCGGCTTTGCAAAGTTGCATCCGATCAAATGGCCAATCCCGGTGATATTATCTCGTTTACGATTCGCTTTGACAATGTGGGCGAGCAAACTCTAAAGAGCTTAGTAGTCACAGACTCACTTGCTCCAAGACTGGAGTATGTCGAAAACAGTCAGCAAGCAAGTGTCGCTGCGAATTTTTCGATGACACCGAATTCAGTGGGTTCCTCTGTATTGCGATGGGAACTAGAGAATGGAATCAAGCCTGGTGACGGCGGCTTGGTCCGGTTCTCGTGCAAGGTCCGGTAAGGTAATATTCCTCATCCAATCGCTTCCGGGTTGAAATTAATGTTTAACCGATCGAGGCGCAGCCTCGATCGATGGCGTCACGAACACGGTCGCCAAAGTCACGAGTCAAACGCGATTGGATGCGATTTCTGGCTCGCCCTCCGCTGCGCGGGTTAAACAAGACCAGGCTTGCAGCCTCGAAAGAAGTCGTGGTTGCGTTCCGGCGAATTCAGGACATCCATGTTAGTCGAAACCTAATTCAAAGATGGCTGGGTATCGACAGTGTCAGTGTCCAAACGGCCTCCGGAAACGCAATGCCCGAGATCGTTTTGGAGGGGATTACCGATCCGGATTCGGTCCGAGATTGGTTGTATGAACGCATGCGAGGCGCAAAAGGATATGTAGGTCCGGCTGTCCTCAGGCTGACACCGACTTCAGCCACCGCTGCCGGAGCAAATCTATCGGTACCGCCCAGGCTCGACACGCACGAAGCGGAAGTCACCGAATCATTGCGTGGCATTCGCGATAATTTGGCTCGATGGGTCGACAAAAGCACTCGCAATTCGGACTCAGCATCATGAGGGAATCAGGATTGATTGGTTCATGATGCATGCAAGTGGTGTTACCAAGGGGTTTGGGGAGTACTCACTGGGTGTTTTTGTTTACCTAACGGGCCTCCTACCTTGCCGTCTATGGAGGGAGAGACCGTCGAATTCATGCGACCGTCCCTTGCGTTCCTGAACTATCGGAAGTTCTTTTTTTGGATCGGCCTTTTTTTGGTCGACATGGTTCTCATCCTGCTCTGGGCTGCCTATGCAATTTGGTGGCCGCTTGGTGGTGTGCTGACCGCTCCGCTTTGGCTCTTTGTAATCATTGCTCCCGACATTGTCGCCTATGTTGCCATCCTCTTGCGCTACGATACGACTTGGTATATCCTCACCGATCGTAGCATGCGAATTCGGCGAGGTATTTGGAGCATCTACGAGACAACCATCACCTTCGAGAATATTCAAAATGTTCACATCGCCCAAGGGCCACTCCAACGTCATTTTGGATTTGCTAATCTGATGGTGATGACGGCAGGCGGAGGCGGGATGGGGCACGAGGGGCAGACCATGGGCTCGCACGTCGGACTCATGGAGGGACTCGACAACGCCGCTGAACTAAGAGAACGCATTCTGGCTCGCAGCCAGTTTTTTAACAGCCCAGAAGCAACCTCCCCTTGCTTTTATGCCAAGATCGGCGCCTGAGTTG
>CAMDKL010000184.1 GCA_945900945.1 Pirellula staleyi DSM 6068 | reverse complement strand
CTGAGGGAGTAGAAGCCACCAAGGAATGATGTTGCGATTCCATGCATTGACGATGGTGTCTACATTTTGATCGAGCAGGTCGCCATCGACCGCGGTTATAATCATGCGGCAGTATTCTCATCAAGAGCGAGATGCAATTTGTCATCAGGTATCTGTTCAACCGCTCGATCTGCAAGCCGCTTGTTAGCTCGAAATGCATCGATGATTGCCGCACTGAATGCGAACTCAGATGGAGTGGACATGAATTACCTCTATCACCGCACAGAACGAATACCAATCAAACTAACAGCAGCCAAACAGCCACCAAGCATCCCCGCCGCTATGCGTTCCAGTCTAGCCGATCTAACAGTCGCACGCCACTTTTACATGTTGACACAAAAGCAGTTTGCTTGGAACGAATCGGACGCTTGCACAGTTGTTGGGATTCGCAATTGCTATGGTAGACGCTGGTTGCTGGCTAGGCCGATCCTGCAGGAGTACGACGCTTCCACAGTTGATGAGCCTACCGTTGCATCCTGCTGAATTCGGGAGGCTAACTAACCGTACAACCTTGTGAAAATCGCAGAAGCGTCTCGGAGGAAAGCGGACGTTGGCACAATGGATGGGATTCGCAATTGCTACGGTAGCTGCTAGCTTGCTGGCTAGGCCGATCCTGCAGGAGTACGACGCTTTCACAGTTGATGGCTAGGCGTGAATCCAGCCTCAGTCCAACCTGTGGAAGTGGTAGAGCCAAAGGTGCCGCCAAAAGCCTTTCACGTGCATGTCTTGCGCAATTCGCGTTTGAGTTCGGCGCTCGGCTTCTGCATCAACTTGTATGGTTTAGGTCGCAGTTTGACTTGTCATTCGCGAACAGAGGGCCAAAAAGTAAAGCAACAACTGGCAGCGGCGGGAGCAGATGCTTCATGTCCTAAGGTCTTCCATTTGTCCAAATGTCCGTTAGCTCGTCGTCATTGAGAACTCGATTCGCAATCAGCACTTCATCAACTGCCCCATAAAATCTACGTTGGGCTAGACCGCCAGACGTCTTTAACTCAGCATCGCTTACACTAAAATTGCCGAGCGTCATGAAGTCGAGAAGTAAGGGGTTTGTGTGCGGCAAAGACAAGTCGCTAATACGCTCACCGTTATGATAGTGACGTACACGTCCATTGACTGTATCGCACGTAACCGCAACGCATGCCCACTTCCCCCAATTCGATTGGCTTGGAAAATCGCTTTTCGAATGGCAACTTTCCCATTTCCAATCGCTTTCTCCTTGCGTAGTCGCTACAGAGAATGACACTCTTGGAACGGGTTGAAACAACTCCCAACGTACCGATTTTACTTGCGAGGCCTTACGGCGATCTAGTGCTTCTGCAATGGAATAACTCACGGTGGGATTAAGATTGCGTCTTCGAGCGGGTTCCTCCGTCATCAAAAGGGATGTTTGGGGCTGAGTTAGTGCGTCGATCCGAACCCAAACCATGAAGGTCAATTGCTCGTGTTGGCCATGAACCTGGAATAAAACTCGGTCGCCTGGGTTACGATACTGCAAAGCCCGCTTTAAAGGCCACCGTCCGTCCGCCCAAGTGCATCCAATAATTGCTCCATCGGAAGCATGCGACGCATCTAGTGATCGGTTTGAAAGTTCACTCGGACTGTAGCCGGAATCCTCAAAAGTGTAGTGCATCATTACAGCAGGGTCGGTACTTAATCGATCAGAAAATCGTTTCCATGCTTCGAATCGTTGTCGATCCTGATTCCGTTGCTCAATTTGCAAGTCTGCTGGTTGCGGAAAACGACTCGGAGTGAATAGAGCATCTACTGGGCCAGTGGGTGCCATTCGAATCGCTTGGTTCTTCTGCAACTTCATCGACGCACGGGTCCCTGACTTAATCTCGACTTCACCCTCCAACACATGGACCTCAGACTGTTTGCCATTTTGTACATCGATACTAAAAGCCGTGCCTAAGTCAACAACTTCGATGCCATCGGTTAAGATGCGAAAACCGCGTCCTAATTCCGAGACAAAACAACTCGCCGCTCCTTGTCGCAATTGCATCTCATCGGGTGCTCGCAGCTCGAAATCCGCTGGCCCGCGTAACAACAGTCGAACGCCTGCAAAAAATTCGATTTGAATCGTTCCCGATTTGATCTGCAAATCGCCAAGTTGCAAAGTATCGCCAACAACGGGATGCTGATGACCCATCCACTCCACTCCAATCGATTGGCTTAGAATCGCGACACCGCCGCCATTCTTTTTGTTGCTTGCATCCGAAGAGTCTTCAGCCGCTGCATCTGTCATTGCCGAGTAAGTATTTGTAGGGTCAGACTTGGAAGCGATCGATGCCGAGGCTGGTTCGGATGAATCTCGATTGCTGCCGCTCCACAACAGAATGAACCCAAGCACCGCAGACATCGATAACGGCCAAAAAAGCTGCTTCGACAGCCATCGAACGGTTGGTAATGTATTGGCAATCGAAGTTTGAGATGGAGCGTCGCTATTTCTGGTGATCGAGTTCATGACGCTGTCCTCGATATTCTGGACACTCATTGCATTGTTCAATGCGACCCCAAGTACATCTTCCAGTTGCAGCCAACGTGGTTCGCTAGATTGGACGGCTTTCAATTGTCCTAACATCGCTATCTCAGAAACGAATGCTTGGCGAAACGCTGCTTCTCGCCTGAGTCTATCCAATACCGGAGCAATTGCGACTTCGTCAATTACTCCTGAAGTCCAAGCAACTAATAGTTTCTGTAGATCAGAATCCATCATTCGATTTCCGCTTTGACGCAATCTCGTAGTAGTATATTTGCCCTAAAGTGAATATTGTAAATTGCACCGACTGAAGTTGACAATTCTTCTGCCAGAGACGCGGCTTTCGTGCCATCCAATCCGGCTCGAACGACATGTCGCATTCGGTGTGGCAATTGCGCAACACATCTCAGCAACGCCTCGATCGCGGCATTGGTTTTGGAAGCGATTGACATATCTAAATCCTGTTCGATGCTCCCGATTACTTCTTGTCGGAATCTGGCCGCGGCAACGTTCCCTCGGCCTACCGTGCGGAAATAATGCAACAATTTTTTGCGGGCGATGCCACGCAGCCAGGCTCGAAAGTCGCCATCAAGATCGAACTGGTCAAGCTTACGAAACGCAACGATGAACACTTCTTGAGCTAGATCGTCCACGACGTCGGAATGATGGAGCTGGCTTCCCAAATAGCTTCGAAGCATGAGACTATGCTCGCGAACAATCAAGCGGAAAGCATCCCGGTCTCCAGCCAAAACTCGTTCGATTGCATCATTCATGGTCGCGTTGCACACACATAATTATTCCAACAGTTGTTTTGAAACCACGTAGGTCCGGCTGTCCTCAGCAAGACATTAGCTGCACCTCAGCAGAGTAGCTTCCCTTCTATTTCGCCTTTTTGCTTTTCTTCTCCGCTTCCCCGACCAAGTCAAAATTGTGAACATTTGATCCTGATTTCACCGTGACTTTCAATTCGGATTCAACGTTGTACTTTGTTGGCACTCGTTCTCCCCCTCCGAATTCCCCTTCCGTACTTATTTTTACCGTGTGATCGTCGACCTTAGCACCTAACTCGTCCAGGCTATATATCAGTTTGTAGTTTCCATTGTCGTCCAGATCGGCGGTTGATGTTCGACCTCCGGAATTGGGAACAAAAGAAATCTTGCCGTTCGCCAGCGGCTTTCCATTCAGCGTAACAACCCCAGTGACCCTTCCAAGCGGTGGACTGTCGCTTGAACTGCAGCCCGACAAAAAAACGAAGTGGACCACAACGCCAAAGATGCCCAATCGACTTGCAATACTATGCATTTTACTTCAACCAATCCCAATCGAGTGCAATGCGTTTGAATTAGAAATCACCCGCCACAACGTTTCCGTCGTCGATTCCCAATAGGTATTCATACAAGCTGTCTGGAGTCTTTGCTCCAGCAGCGCCCGCGACGCCGGTTGGCCGATTGTGATTAATGTTGCTGCTGATGAAGCGTACAGAACCATCTCCGAGGCCAGCTTGAAAACCTCCCGTATGGCGGCTCGACACACCAACTTGACACGCGGTGTTGGTCAGGTTGATCCCACCCGAACCTCCAGCGAGCGCATCCCCTAGGCCGAAAGATCCTGTTCCTAATTGCTGTTCGCGAATGCCGAAGACCAGCGCAGCTCGGCAATTTACGGAAGCTGCGGCTCCGCTAAGCGTACTTGCACGCTCTGCTATAAAGATAATATTGGATGATCCATCCGACATTGCTTTGAAGCCTTGTGCAATGTCTCGAATGAACGCTCCATTGGCCCGCGATCCTGCAGTGACAGACCCTGGATTACCTAAATTCCAAGAAAGATTTCCACTGGTGTTTATACCAACATAGTTGGAACGCGTTGTGTTGACGCGGTTGCTGCCAATAAGCAATCCACGGTCGTTATTGAGAACCTCGCCTGTATCAGACGGACAGCGAAACATCGGCAATGGGCTTTGAATGGCGGCGAGATGCCCCGCCGGCACATTTGCAGCAGAAGCATGCAGTCGCCCGAGCCCTGGACTAAGAATGGAGTTAAGCCCAGTTTGCTCAATTTGAGGCAATATCATTGCCGCCCATCCCCAATTGGCTGCGTTCGCATCTTCCACGCCATTGTTATCGCCGGCAACGGCAATGAATCCAGGTGCAAACTTGCCGTGCGCGCTTTCGTAGTTATGGAGCGCTAGCACAAGCTGTTTGACATTGTTGCTGCACTGCATACGTCTTGCAGCTTCTCGTGCCGCTTGGACAGCAGGTAGCAAAAGGCCAACGAGAATGCCTATGATCGCAATTACAACGAGCAATTCAACGAGCGTGAATCCTCTGCTTCTGCCAAGACCTCTAAGTCGAAGTGAATGAGCCATGAAAAAATCCTCCTAAATCATTGAAAAGTAAAAGGGAGAGTTGAAATGGTTGCACTTGTTTTTCTGCCGTTCGCAGCGGATTCTCACAGCCAATGGGTATTTTATTTGCCAAAATATAGAAAAACGGCGTTTCGCCGGACCGTGTCATGGAAATTGGCAAGAATCGGTTGGTATTCTAAATTTCATGTATTTCTTACGAGAATTGGAATTGAGCGGGAGATACTTTAAAGTGGTAACTCGAATAGTAACTCAAACAATAGCCTAATCTGTAGGCCAACCATAGATTCTATGAAAGCACTCAACCTTTTCCTCACCGCCGTTTACCTCAGCAGCATTCCACTTGTTGCAGCCGAAACTAGCCCAGCCACGAAACCTAACATCCTGGTCTTCATTTCCGATGATCACGGCCAGCTAGACTCACAGGCGTATGGCTCCACGGAAGTTCGAACGCCAAACATGGCAAAGCTTGCAGCGGAGGGATTGAAGTTCACGCATGCCTTCACGGCTTCTCCGAGCTGCGGACCGAGCCGCACCGCCATGCTCACTGGCTTATGGCCTGCACGCAATGGTGCTGAGCGCAATCACAATCCAAAACGTTTGGAAGTCCCTTCGTTGCCAACTGTGCTTCGTGGCCTTGGATATGAGGTCGCTGCTATTGGTAAGGTCGCGCACAACGACTGGAGCAAACTCTACGACTTCGACTTCACAGAAGGCCCGAATGGAGGGATCTCCGACAGTACAGGCGTGGCGAAGTTCCTCACGGATCGCAACCCTGCTAAACCGCTGTGCCTCTTTGTTGGCACACGCCATCCGCACACGCCTTGGAGCGATGACTCGGTGTACGAACCAGCCTCAGTGAAGATTCCACCGACTCATGTTGATACCACTGTTACTCGAGAGGAACGCGCGAAATACCTGACTGATATCTCGAAGTCAGATGCGTTACTCGGAGAAGTTCGCGCACTCGCCCGTGAAAGGATTCCGGGTGAGACGCTCTTCGTCTACACCGCCGACCACGGTGGCGCGTGGCCCTTCGGCAAATGGAACCTCTATGACGCCGGTATCCGCATCCCGTTCATCATCGCTTGGCCTGGTCATCTCATGCCCGCGACCACCAGCGACGCGATGGTCTGCTGGCCGGATCTGATTCCCACATTTATCGAACTCGCGGGTGGCCAAGTTCCAGCGGGCATTGATGGAAAATCAATCGCACCGATCCTTCGCGGCACCGCTACCACACATCGCGAACAGATCTTCGCCACACATAGCGGCGATGGCGACTTCAATGTTTATCCCATCCGCGCTGTGCGAACGCAGAACTGGAAGTACATTCGCAACCTGCATCCCGAGTTTCAGCATCACACTCACATATCGCGGTCGAACGGCCCCAGCGGCCTCGTGTATTGGAAGACTTGGCTGGACGCTGCAAAGAAAGACGCTACCGCTGCGGAGACCGTAAATCGCTACAGAACGCGACCCGCTGAAGAACTCTATGATCTCACTGTCGATCCGTTCGAAAGGAACAATCTTGCCGCTGATCCGCTCCACGCCTCCCGCTTGGCCGAGCTTCGTACTGACTTGGATACATGGATGAAACTGCAGGGTGACGCGCAAGCTGTTTTTGGGAAACCACTCATGCTCGGCGAACCCGTCACCACTATTACTCCTGGCGGTGCAAAAAAGAAATAAGTTCAAACTTTCAAAGAGAACCAATGAGATTTCGCCTCGCCCTTTTTGTTTATCTCCATATCCTCGGCTCCTTCGCGCTGCCGGGCCAATCGGTTCATGCCGAGACTAAGCCCAATGTCGTTTTCATCCTCGCGGACGATGTTGGAGTGAACGATCTTTCGCTTTACGGAAGTAAGTTCTTTGAAACACCTAACATCGATCGCCTTGCTGAACAAGGTATGAAGTTCACGCAAGCGTACTCCGCCAGCCCACTCTGTTCGCCTACGCGCGCAAGTATTATGACCGGACTGTTTCCAGCTCGGATCGGCATCACGGCGCCAGAATGCCATCTGCCAAAGGCGGTTGTAGAAAAGCACTTGGTCGCGTCGGCTTCGCCAAGCCAAAAGGCATTGGTGGCAGAGAGCATCACTCGCTTCGACACGAGCTATTACACTCTGGCCGAAGCATTCAAAGCGAGCGGTTATGCAACTGCTCACTTCGGTAAATGGCATCTCGGTCCCGAGCCCTACAGCCCTCTGCAGCATGGTTTTGACTCGGACATCCCCCACACGCAACAACCGAGTCCACTGGGCGCGGGTTTCTTCTATCCCTTTCATGTTTGGAAGAATCACGGCAAGCCCGGCGACAACTTAGAGGACCTTTTGGCGGATGAAGCCGTGAAGTTCATTGAAGGACATAAGGGAAAGCCGTTCTTTCTCAATTATTGGTCCTTTCAAGCGCATTCGCCTTGGCAGGCAAAGGAAACACAGATCGACAAGTATCGCGCCAAGGTTGACCCCGCGTCATCGCAGCGCAATCCGGTGTATGCAGGCATGGTGGAAACGCTGGACGAAGTCGTCGGTCGTATCGTGGCTGCACTCGAAAAAGCCAATGTGCTCGATAACACCGTGATCATTTTTACCTCAGACAACGGACCCTACTTCACCGCTAATCAGCAACACATGCCAGCCGAGTTTCATCAAGTGCCGGTGACCAGCGCCGAGCCGCTTAGAGAAGGCAAAGGAAAGATCTATGAAGGGGGCACGCGCGTTCCGTTGGTTATCCGTTGGCCAGGTAAGGTAAAGGCGAGTTCGGCAAGCAGTGCCATGATTCATAGCACCGATTTTTTTCCGACGCTCTCCGAAATGTTGAACCTGAAGTTGCCCGCTGGTGTTCAGTTCGACGGCATGAGTATGCGATCGGTGTTGGAAGAAAACCAGAGCCACAGAGATGAAATCTTTTGCCACTTTCCCACGGGCGGACATCCAGCAAGTTCCGTTCGTCAGGGCGATTTGAAGTTGATTCGCTGGTACTGCGACAATGCGGATCTATCGGATCGAGAGGCACTTTATAATCTCAACGAAGATATAGGTGAATCCAAAGACGTCGCAGAACTGCATCCAGATCGCGTGATGAGACTCGCAGCGAGGCTTGACGCGCTCCTTGCCGACACAAATGCCGTCATTCCGCAACCCAATCCGAAATACGATCCGAACACGTCTGGCAAGAAGAAACCCAAGTAAGCATCGTGCGGCAAACAAGTGTCCCCTTTTTTCGCGGAGCGAAAGGCGACAATAAAAGATCGCACGCTGCTAAGTAAGTCCCGCCAGATCACAATAACCAAATCGCTGTGCACGAAGGCTGCCGTAAGCTTTCGTTAGAGCGGTGTTTCGCTAAGGCCTAAAACTATTTATGAATCATCCCATGAAACAAACGCTCCTTCTCGTCGCGCTAATGCTGGCCTCGCCCGTCACATTGTTTGCTGTCGACGCGCCGGCGCGTCCCAACGTTATCTTCATCCTCGCCGACGACCTCGGTTGGGCCGACACCTCACTCTACGGTCACACCAAATTCCACCAGACGCCGAACCTCGACCGACTCGCCAAACGCGGTATGACATTCACCCGCGCCTACTCTGCCAGCCCGCTCTGTTCGCCTACGCGCTCCGCCGTCCTCACCGGCCTCAGCCCCGCGCGCACCGGCATCACCACGCCCAACGGCCACTCGCCCAATGTTGTCCTTAAGGCCACCGCGGGTACGAAGGCTGGCCCCACGTCTCCGGCTTTCATGCCTGAAACGGTTACCCGCCTCGCGACTACCTATCACACCATTCCGAAATCCCTCAAGGCCGCTGGCTACGCCACCGCCCACTTCGGCAAATGGCATCTCGGCGCCCCGCCGTATTCGCCGCTGCAACACGGCTTCGATGTCGATCTCCCGCACTGGCCCGGCCCCGGTCCCGCTGGCAGCTTCGTCGCCCCGTGGAAGTTCAAAGACTTTGATGCCGACCCCGGTGTGCCCGACCAACACATCGAGGACCGCATGGCCAAAGAAGCAGTTGCCTTCATCGAAAAAAACAAGGCAGGTCCGTTCTTCGTGAACTACTGGATGTTCAGCGTCCACGCGCCGTTCGACGCGAAGCAATCCCTCATCGAAAAATATCGCGCCCGCGTTAATCCCGCCGACCCGCAGCGCAGCCCCACCTACGCCGCCATGATCGAGAGCATGGACGACGCCATCGGTACGCTCCTCGACACCCTCGACAGTCTCAATCTCACCGAGAAAACCGTCATCATCTTCGCTTCCGACAACGGTGGAAACATGTACAACCAAGTCGATGGTACCACGCCCACCAGCAACGCCCCACTGCGCGGCGGCAAAGCCACTGTATTCGAAGGCGGAGTGCGCACTCCCCTTGTCATCGCGTGGCCCGGCCTCACCGCCGCCGGCACTCGCAGCGACGCCATCGTACAGAGCGAAGACTACTATCCCACGTTGCTCGCTGGGCTCGGACTGCCCATCGCGCCCGGCCAAAAATTCGACGGCACTAGCATTCTCCCCGCCCTGAAAGGCCAGCCATTCACCCGCGAAGCCGTGTTCAACTACTTCCCCTACGCTCCCGGCGTCCCCGACTGGTTGCCGCCCGCCGTCACTGTTCACCAAGGCGACTGGAAACTCATCCGCATCTTTTTCGCAGGCGAAAACGGCGCGCACCGTTGGCAACTTTACAACCTCAGAGACGACCTCGGCGAAAAAAACAACCTCGCCGCCAAAGACCCGTCGCGCGTGCAAGCCATGGACGCGCTCATCGAGAAATTCCTCGCCGACACGCAGGCCGTAACCCCCGTCCGCAATCCCACCTTCGACGCCAAAACCTACCGCCTCGCCGACGAGGGCAAACAGAAGTCCGACACAAAGAAAAAGGACCGAGCTCCCAAGTCGCAGCCGTAGTCCCAACCCAGTCACGCGATAACCGTCACCAAACCCATGTCGGGTATGAAAACCCTTCAAATAGAATCATCTCACTATGAAATCACTCCACCGCCTCTTCTTCGCTTTGCTGCTTCCCTTCCTCGGTATCCAAGCCCTCGCAGCCGAGTTACCCAAGCCTAACATCATCGTCTTTTACACGGACGACCACGGCTACGCGGACCTCGGCATCCAAGGTTCCGTCCCGGACGTCAAGACGCCGCATGTGGATGCGCTCGCTCGCAGCGGCGTGCTGGCCAAGCACGGTTACAGCACCGCGCCGCAATGCGTGCCCTCGCGAGCCGGACTGATGGTCGGCAAGTTCCAAGGCCGCTTCAACGTGGACCACAACGGCGAGGACCTCGCAGGCTTCAACAAGGAAACCACCATCGCCACGCGCTTGCAGAATGCCGGCTATGCCACCGCGCAGTTCGGCAAGTGGCACCTCGGCGGGACGGCGCAGATTCCCACGCACGGCTTCAAACACGTCTTCTCCCAAAACTCCCAAGGCCCATTCTCCGCCAACATCACGCTCGATGGCCAGGACCGGCGCATGGAAAACCTGCCACCGGAGATGTATCACGTTGACGGATGCAGCCGCGCTGCCGCCGCGCTCATCGAGCGTTACAAGGAGCAGCCCTTCTTCCTCTACGTCGCATATCGCGCACCGCACGTCCCGCTGGATGCACCCAAGAAATACTGCGACCGCTTCCCCGGCCAAATGCCAGAGCGCCGCCGACAAGCCCTCGCCATGCTCTCCGCCGTTGACGACGGCGTGGGGCTCATCACAGCGACCTTAAAGAAGCACGGCCTCACCGAGAAAACTCTCATCTTCCTCATCGGGGACAACGGTGCTCCGCTCAAGATTACCAAAGCCGACGAACCAGGCGGCGGCCCCGGTTGGGACGGAAGCCTCAACACGCCGCTCAACGGCGAGAAGGGTATGCTCGCCGAGGGCGGCATGCACACGCCCTTCGTCATCGCGTGGCCCGGCACCATTCCCGGTGGCCAGACCTTCGTTCACCCTGTAAGCGCGCTCGACGTCGCCGCCACCGCTGCCGGGATAGCCGGCCTGCCGACCAAGCCCGGCGACCTCGACGGCGTGAATCTTGTTCCGCATCTCAAAGGCGAAATAAAAACCCCGCCGCACGACGCGCTCTACTGGCGCTGGGTCGCGCAGTCCGCCATCCGCGAGGGCAACTGGAAACTCCTGCGCGGCGGGGACCGGGAGTATCTTTATGATCTCGCCACTGACCTCGACGAAAAGCATAACCTCGCCGCCAAGCATCCAGATATCGCCTCCCGCCTCCGAGCCAAGCTGATGGCGTGGGGCGCGGAACTCAATCCGCCCGGCCTGGCCCTCGGCCCCATGGCCGCGACTTGGAACAATTACTTCGACCACTACCTCGATGGCAAAACCACCACTACCACCGGCTACGAGCAGTCCAAAGCGTCTCGTCCAAAAGGCGCGGCGAAAAAGGCAAAGGCGAAAGAGACTCATTGAGACCATAGACAACGGCAGCGTAATGCTTTCAAGATATGGGTAAACGGTATACCAGCCTCCCACTGGGTCGACAACGAATGTCGTTGAATTAAGGATAGGGGTAGGGAAGTCCAGTTAGGATGGACTCCCCTCCGTGCGGCGTCTCTAGACATTCCAGATTTTTGTGTACGAGAACTCGTCAAGCTGGCAGTGACCTGCCAAATTATTGTCACTTCCTAATCCTCCCCCACAACCTCCTCTGCACCTTCCAATCAATCTCCGTCGTCAGCGGCCTAAGCAACCTCTCATGGATTACCGCTTTCCCCTGGATTACTTCCGGCAAGTACAGCAGCTCCTCCTGAATATCTGGCGCTAAATTCAGCAAGCTCATAATCTGCGTCATCCTCGGCTGACTGATTCTGCCTAATTCCGCAAGCTTCTGAAAGCTTACTACTTCTCCCGAATCAATCATCGACTGCATACGACTGGCCAGCGCCACTAGCTTAGCGATCCTGGGAATTCGACCAGATTGAGCTGCCTTCTCCCGCTTAACTTTGGCAGCATCTCGACGCTTATGAACTTCGCCTTGGAATGCGACTTTGCGTTTTACTTTGATCATAATGGCACTTCAGTAGCTTCTGCCGCCAGTTTCTTAATTCCCGATCGATGGAAAGATACCGAAATAGCAACATCGTGTGGATCGTACTCCACCCGTTCAACTAACACTTCCATTAGCTTGCCTAGTTCCCGCTGCGACACGGATTTCCACAGGGTGTCGAA
>CAMDKL010000183.1 GCA_945900945.1 Pirellula staleyi DSM 6068 | reverse complement strand
GATTGGCAATCTCGGTAGGACAGTCGATTCACGCGAAATAACTAAGCTTCAAATCACCTTTAGGCATGGCAGCCAACAAGAAACTTCCGCGTGAACCGACTGTCCCACCCAGAAGTGGGTTCGTTGGTACGTTTTTATTGGCCGGTTGCCTTACGCTAGAACGTCGTGCACTACGTGGCCATGGACGTCGGTCAATCGAAAATCTCTTCCTTGAAATCGGTACGTCAAACGCTCGTGGTCGATTCCCAGTAAATGCAAAATCGTAGCTTGGAAGTCGTGCACATGAACAGGATTCTCCGCAACGTTAAAGCCAATTGGATCGGATGCGCCATAGCTTAGGCCACCTCGAGTCCCGCCCCCTGCCATCCATAGCGTAAATGCATACGGATGATGGTCCCTGCCCCAACGCGGACGGTTGTCAATGTCACCTTGTATAAACGGAGTTCGGCCAAATTCTCCGCCCCAAACAACCAAAGTATCCTCCAACAAACCTCTTCGTTTCAAGTCCAGTACGAGTGCAGCGCTAGGTTGATCGGTGTCTTTGCATTGCGTATACAGTTCCGTGGTTAAACTGTTGTGCTGATCCCATCCCGCGTGCATCACCTGGACAAAGGGAACACCGCGTTCTACGAGCCGTCGAGCCAATAAACAATTGTGTGCAAATGTTCCTGGTTCCTCTACTTGAGGTCCGTACAAATCGAGTGTCTCTCTCGACTCTGTGGACAAATCAGCGAGCTCTGGTACGCTCGTTTGCATCTTGAACGCCATTTCGTATTGCGAAATCCGCGTCTCGATCTCCGGATCGGCTACCTGCTTGAGTTTGATCGTGTTGAGCGCCCCGATATCGTCTAGCCAATCGCGACGCATGGGTCGCGACATTCCGTTCGGATTCGACAGATAGAGGACCGGATCTCCGCTTCCACGAAACTTTACACCCTGGAATTTGGATGGCAGAAATCCACTTCCCCAATAGAAGTCGTAGAAAATTTGCCCACAGCTCGTGTTCTTGCTGACACTCGTCATCGCCACAAAGGCAGGGAGGTTTTCAGTCTCCGTTCCCAAGCCATAGGTCAACCAAGCTCCCAGCGTAGGTCGCCCAGGAATTTCTGCACCACTTAACATGAATGAGATCGCAGGTGCGTGATTTACAGCGTCGGTATGCATACTCTTGATGAAGCACAGGTCATCGACGATCTTCGACGTGTAGGGAAGAAATTGACTGACCCATGCTCCCGATTGCCCATGCTGAGCGAATGGCTCAACGGGAGCCAGCATCCGTTTGTTGTTGGCATCACCGGTCATCGTGCTAAAACGACGACCCTTTACGTAGTCGGACGGGATCGGTTTGCCATGCATCTGCTCGATCGCAGGTTTCCAATCGAATAGCTCAAGATGAGATGGCCCACCGTTTTGAAAGAGATAGATGATCCGCTTTGCCTTGGGAGCAAAATGAGGCAGCTCCGAAAGGCTGCCTATTCGCGTTCCGGTTCTCTTGAAATTCTCGTCGCCACGGGTTCTGCTCTGAAGAAGCGTCGCAAGGGCAGCGGTCGCAACTCCGGTCGATGCATCACCCAAAAAGGCGCGGCGGGTTGCGATCTGTTTCAATGATTCTAGCGAAAGATGCATCTGCTACTCTTTGGTAAGGGTTTCGTCCAGATTGAAGACCGCCAAACAAAGCGCGGTCCAAGTTGCCAACTCATCTCGGTTAAATCCCTCTACAATCTTCGATTCTCCTAGCGAGAGTAATTCGGTAGCCAGTGCGGGAAGTTGCGAGAACTGCTTGCGGCTACGGATCAGTGCCGCGGTCAAAACTTCCTTCTCCGCTTCGAGTGCTCGGCGGCATAACACACGTTGATACACATAATCGATCTTTGCGGAATCATCCACATCATCGAATTGGAGGGCATGCGTTGCAAGTGCACGAGCCGCTTCCACGAAAGTCACATCGTTCAAAGTGAATAGAGCCTGTAACGGCGTGTTTGTCCGAACCGACTTAACGGAGCAAATCTGCCGTGAAGCATTGTCGAAGAACATCGTTGGGCCAATGATTCTTCTCCAATAGATGTAGAGACTCCTTCGATAGAGTGCATCGCCGACGCCCTGTTGGTACTTCTTTTTACCGAAACTGGCCTCCTCCCAAACGCCATCGGGCTGGTAACCGTTTACGGCCTCGCCGCCCACTTTGGGAACCAACAGTCCACTTGCTGCGAGTGCTTGATCACGCACCATCCAGCTTGGCATTCGGTATCTTGGTCCCCGGGCAATCCATCGATTCTCTGGGTCGTCCTTTGCGATTTCTGAATCAAGAAAGCTTGAGGACTGACGGTAAGCTTGGCTTGAGACGATCATTCGGAGCAATCGTTTCGTATCCCAACCGCTTTCGCGAAAGTCTGCCGACAACCAATCGAGCAAATCAAGGTATCGCGGAATTTCCCCTTGTGAACCAAAGTCCTCAACGGTCTTTACTAAACCGACGCCGAACATTTGTTGCCAAAATCGATTGACAACGACTCGTGCGGTCAACGGCTGTTCGTTCGACACCAACCATTTCGCCATCGCCAATCGATCTGCCGGCATACCGGCTGCAAGGGGTGGCAAGCTAGCTGGAACATTGGCAGATACTTTATCGCCCGGCTGATTGTACAGTCCTCTTTGCAGCGAGAATGTCTCACGGAGCTTCGGTCGCTGTGCCATGATCATGACCTTGGGGACGGATGCCTGTACCAATTTCCGGTTCGATTCGATCGACTTGACATCTTTTTCAAGCGATTGAAACGCATCATCTGACTGTTGATGCCGTTTGGTTAGCGACGCTCGATCGGCCTTGGAAAGATCAGCCTCCGTCTTTGCGAGGACCGCTTCCAACATTGGATCGGCGTCGCGGACACCCGCACTACTGGAATGACGCAATTCGCTTTCCCAGGTTGCATAGTCGACTGCGAGCTGTTCGGAACGGGTCTTGAACTGCGAGTTTGCTGCCGCCAGTTGCAACTCCAACCTATTCAACTCGGATTGTTGCTCGGTGCTCGGAATCGCTATTGTAGGTGCTGTCTGAGGATCACCACCACCGCCATCGACAGATGTTTGGTCGAAGAAGGCAAACAGCTGATAGTATTCTTGCTGCTTGACAGGGTCGAATTTGTGATCGTGACATCGGCAGCAGTTCAACGTTAAGCCTAGCCAAACGGTGCCCATCGTTTCGGTCATGTCCATGACGTAGTCGATCCGATTTTCTTCCGGGATTCGACCACCCTCGCCATTGATCATATGATTGCGACAAAAGCCGGTGGCCAACCTTTGCTCGACGGTTGCGTCAGGGAGCATATCGCCAGCGAGTTGCCAGATCGTAAATTGGTCGAACGGCAGATTCTCATTAAATGCCTTCACGATCCAATCCCTCCACGGCCACATCGTGCGTTCCCTATCGCCTTGGTATCCATTGGTATCGGCATAGCGGGCCGCATCGAGCCAATCCCAAGCCATGCGTTCTCCGAAGGCGGAGGATTGTAGAATTCTTGCGACCGCTTCTTCGTAAGCGGTGGGAGATGTATCGTCTAAGAACTTTTCCAATTCGAGAACTGTTGGCGGCAACCCAGTCAGATCTAAAGAGACGCGACGAATAAGCGTTCGTCGATCTGCTTGAGCGGCAGGCTTCCAGCCTCGCTTCATCAGCTGGCTTTGAATAAAGGCATCAATAGGATTGCGAGGTTGTTCCGATCCATCCGAAACAGCGATTTGGGGAACTGTTGGCTTGATCACCGGCGTGTAAGACCAATGGTCCTCCCATTCTGCACCCTGATCGATCCAAAGTTTGATTGATTCGATCTGATGTGGCGATAGTGTCTTGTTGAACTTAGCCGGGGGCATCCGCAGCTCATCGTCGTGCGACATGATCCTGCGCATCATTTCACTGGTCGCAGCGTCGCCCTTTTGGATCGCGGTCATCGCTCCTTCATGCGTGTCGAGCCGAAGATCCGCCTCGCGGCGTTTCGCGTCTGGACCGTGGCACGCAAAACAGTGGTCCGAGAAGATAGGGCGCACATCGCGTTTGAATGAGATGCGATCGAGAGCATAGGGTTCGTCGCTGTGTGTCCGGTCGCAGAAAAGGTTAACGACGAAAAGCAAGGCGACGATGAATTTGAGATCGCACCAGTCGCTACGGCCAGGATTGGACTTTTGGGCAGACATGGTATGAACCTAACGCGGGAATGGGCAGGAAAAACGATACCTCTAAGTGAGCGCCACCATTCGTCCACTCGTTCTCGAGCTCCCGCTTGGGAACGAGAGTCTAAAAATCGTAGTGTTTGCCGAGATGGGTGGTATGGGCTATTGTAATTGATCGCGCCAAGAAAATCCCGTGGCGTTTGGAATGGTGATGGCTTTCCATCACTGTGTGGAACCAGTGGAATCCGCTGGTAAAAGAGCGTTTCCGAGGCCGGCAAGCGGAGCTTCCAGAGTGTGCGTTGCCAAGCCTGAGCTTGGGAACGAACGTTACGAGCGCACAAAAAAAGACACGCATGGTTTTGCGTGCCTTTTGATGTTTGGCTTCTGCCTAAACTTATATCAAGACTTTTTTAGGTTACCGACTTGATGGTCTTTAGCAATCGCGAAATGATCTTGTACGGATCCGCTTGCGAATTGGGTCGACGATCTTCCATGTATCCCTTGTAGCCCGCATTCATAAAGCTATGCGGAATACGAATCGATGCACCGCGATCGGCAACGCCGTAGCTGAATTTGTCAATCGATTGTGTCTCATGCAATCCTGTCAGTCGCAGATGGTTGTCAGGTCCGTACGCAGCGATATGCTCGTCGCGATACTTATTGAATGCAGCCATCAGTTTTTCGAAGTACTCCTTGCCGCCTGTTTCGCGAAGCATATCGGTCGAGAAGTTAGTATGCATGCCAGAACCGTTCCAGTCACCCTTGATCGGCTTGCAGTATAACTCGACGTCGAGACAGTATTTTTCTGCCAAACGGAACAACAGATAGCGAGAGATCCACATATCGTCGCAAACCTTCTTGGAACCCTTTGCGAAGATTTGATACTCCCACTGTCCCTTTGCAACTTCCGCGTTGATACCTTCGAGGTTTATGCCTGCATCGAGACAAATGTCAATGTGCTCCTCGACGATTTGGCGAGCAATGTCTCCCACGTTCTTGTAACCCACACCGGTGTAGTATGGACCTTGCGGGGCTGGAAATCCGTCCTCGGGAAAACCGAGCGGGCGACCCTCTTCCATGAAAAAATATTCTTGTTCGAAACCGATCCAAAGATCTGCTACATCCTCGACGGTTTGACGAACATTGGATGGGTGCGGTTCGCCGTTTGGTAACATGACTTCGCACATTACCAAGAACCCATTGACGCGCGTGCTATCTGGGTAGAGAGCGACAGGCTTTAGGATACAATCGGAACTCTTTCCCTCGGCTTGTTGGGTAGAACTACCGTCAAAGCCCCAAAGAGCCAAATCTGCAACGCTCTTCGGTGAAGTGTCCACGATCTTGGTCTTGCTGCGTAGGTTTGGTTCTGGCAAATAGCCGTCCAACCATACGTACTCGAGCTTAAATTTCTTGTCCTTAGACATTCAGCTACATCTCTCGCATACTTGAGGTACTTAGGAAACTATTTTGGTTCGCATTCCCGGTATTCCGAACACGGGAAACAACACATGCAATCACGCCTGCATGTCCGCCGTCCAACCGACACCAATCAACCCTCGAGTAGCCTGTCTACCCAATCATTCCACCCAAGAGTCTCCAGCCCAAGATCGTCTGCGAAACGAATCCCTTTTCGATTGCTCCCGTGTTACCGATTCCAACCAAGAATTCTGCCGCTCCGCACACCAAGTTGAGTGACTGATGTTAAGCTGTGATTGCTCAACCGACACATACATTAACCGCCTAATTGAAGCTCAGCAAGCGCCCCGCAAAGTTTCTTTAATCCAATCGCCTTTTAATTACTTTATCTTATTATGCATGCGGCTCCACTCCTTTTGTGCGTCCTGGCCATCATGGCAATTGCGTACCGTTTCTACAGTCTGTTTCTTGCAACCAGGGTTGCGTGTAATGATCCGCTCCGACCTACACCGGCGGTTAGGCTGAATGACGGGCAGAATTACCATCCCACGAATCGATGGGTCCTTTTCGGCCATCACTTTGCTGCAATCTCTGGAGCAGGGCCGCTGATAGGGCCGGTTCTCGCAATTCAATTTGGATACATGCCAGGTTTGATATGGTTGGTTATTGGCGTTTGTATGGCCGGCGCGGTCCAGGATTTCTTGGTGTTAAGCGCGAGTGTTCGGTTTGAAGGCAAGTCGCTCGCTCAGATGGCAAGGCAACTTTTGGGGCCACGCGTCGGCCTCCTGGCTTCGGCAGCGATCCTGTTCATTGTGATCATCGCTTTGTCTGGACTTGGCATCGTGGTGGTTAAGGCGCTGGGTGGAGAAACGATTGCAATGATCGAAGGGGCTCGCGTTCGTTATCCTGGTGACCTTGAACAGCGTTCTACCGTTAGCGGTACACGACTGCAAGTTCCGCCAGGTTCGACCATTGAATATACTCGGGGGCAGTTCAAGCGAAGCGAGACGTTTACGATGCAAGTCCCTGCTGGAACGGATCTCAAACTCAACGAGGGTTCGTTCGTTGTACCTGCAAAGTCGTTCGAGCTAATACGAGGAAGCTCATGGGGAACGTTCACTATTTTTTGCACGATACCCATCGCATTGTTTGTTGGGTGGTATATGTATCGGTTCCGCAAGGGTCGCATCGGCGAAGCGTCTTTGATAGGTGCCATCGGAGTATTGGGTGCGACGGTAGCAGGCAACTGGGTCCCAGGCTCGGTCTTGGAGCCTTATTTTTCGTTATCGCGTCAAGGGATCATTCTAGCTATTTGCATTTATGGTTTTATCGCATCGGTTTTGCCGGTGTGGTTGTTGTTGTGCCCGCGAGACTATCTGTCCAGCATCTTGAAGATTGGAACGATTTTGATTTTGCTGTTGGGATTGATTGTTGCCAATCCGGTAATGCAAGCCCCAGCGGTGAATGAGTTCTACGCCAACGGTGGCGGCCCTTACTTTAGTGGTGCGATTTTTCCATTCGTATTTATTTGCATCATGTGCGGAGCGATCTCAGGATTTCATTCCCTGGTATCGTCAGGTACAACCCCGAAGATGATTCAATCGGAGGGAGACTTGCGCATGATTGGGTACGGGGCCATGTTGATGGAGGGTTTGGTTGCGGTCTGCGCATTATTTGCGGCAGCAGCGATGCCGGCGGGGGATTACTGGGCGATCAATATCGACTTGAGCAAGATTCATTTGCATGCGGAGACATTGACCAAGATGCATGCCGATGTAGATCACTTGCAGGAACTGGAGCGGCAGGTTGGGGGTGAAACATTGCGTGGTCGAACGGGAGGAGCGGTCACGCTCGCGGTTGGAATGGCTAAAATCATGACGGATGCCATGAGGAAAATCTCCAGCAGCATTGATATCGACGGCGTTATTAAATACTGGTTTCACTTTGCGATCATGTTCGAAGCGTTATTCATTTTGACGACCATCGACACGGGGACACGCATAGCGAGATTTTTGTTGCAAGAGGTTCTTGGGAGCGTCTTTCCAAAGTTTGCCAAGATGGATTGGTGGCCGGGAGTGATTATCAGCACTGGGTTGGTAACCTTGGCTTGGGGGGCGCTTATATGGAGCAGTTCTATCGATACGATATGGCCCATGTTTGGAATCGCAAACCAACTTCTGGCGGGCATTGCATTGTGTGTCGTTTCGACTTGGCTTTTCCAATGCGGTCGCGGTCGCTACGTCTATGTGACAGGGATCCCATTGTTATTTATCGTCTCAACGACATTTACAGCGGCGGCGCAAATGGTGTCTGGCAAGTTCTGGCCAACTTTTCAACAAGGCTGGAAAGCAGGTAATTTGCAACAAGAACTGCAGGGCGGGTTATGCTGTGTTGCTATCGTCTTTTTGATCTTTTGTTTCGTCGTGATACTAGCGAGTTCGATAGCCAAATGCGTTGGCCCGGCGAAACGATTGAGTCAGCCGTGAGGTAACTTGCTCGTTCTAGAGAAAACGATCGAACATCTCTTGTAGTCCCAGGCTTTCGAGCAGTTCTTTTAGCCGCGTTGCCGGGCTTGAGCGGGGAAGGTTTTTGAAGCTCGCAATGATAAGTTCGTTCTTTAACGAATGCTCCCAACCGACAAGCTCCGTAACGCTAACCTGATAGCCATGCGATTCGAGCTGTAGACAACGAAGCACGTTTGTGATCTGGCTACCGAATTCGCGTGTGTGCAACGGGCGACGCCAGAGTTCGGACAGGGCTGATTTGGTCAACACGTTGCTTTTGTTCTTGCGCAACATGCTAGCGACTTCTGCTTGGCAGCAAGGTACGAGCACGATGTGCTTTGCCTTTTTTTGCAACGCGAAACGGATTGCGTCGTCGGTGGCAGTGTCACATGCATGCAACGCCGTAACGATATCGATTCGCTCAGGGAGCGCGTCCGATTGGAGCGATTCGATAACCGACTCTCTGAGAAACGTCATACCTATGAACCCAAGTCGCTGAGCCAATTCACGCGACCGAATTACCAAATCGTCGCGCGTTTCAATGCCCCAAATTTTGCCTTGCTTGGCTGACTCCTTAAAAAACAAATCATACAGTAGGAAACCGAGATAGGATTTACCTGCACCGTGATCGACAAGCGTTAGATTCGTGTGTTCAGAATGGGATTCTTGAAGCAACGGCTCGATGAACTGGAACAAGTGATAGACCTGCTTGAGTTTGCGCCGGCTATCCAGGTTCATCTTGCCGTCGTGAGTCAGGATATGAAGCTCTTTTAGCAAATCGATCGACTGGCCATCGCGAACTTCATAGGTTTTTGTCATGGTGGTATTCCGGTGAATAATTCGGGCTAGCGAATTCAGGCCGGGGGCTAGCGCCCGCCGGTTCACGAAATCGCATAGTGAGTATCCCTTGGCACAAAAAAAACCTCGGTATAGGACCGAGGTTTTTTTATTGGTGCATCTTTTGCTTTAAGATGTCTTAGTACATGTCGTAGTCGCCACCATGACCACCTGCTGGCTTCTTGCCATGATCATGCTTTGGCTTTTCAGCAATCAAAGCATCGCTGGTCAACAATAACGTTGCTACCGAAGCAGCGTTGCTCAACGCTGTACGTGTTACCTTGGTCGGATCGATCACGCCAGCCTTGACCAAGTCTTCGTAGACGTTGGTAAGTGCATTGTAACCGTTGTTTCCCTTGGCCTCAGCGACTTTCGCGCAAACGATTCCGCCGTCTTGACCTGCATTGGCAGCAATCATCGTGAGTGGCGAACGGCACGCACGCAGAACGATGTTGTAACCAGTAACTTCGTCAGTCGTCAGTGTTTCCGCAGGCGAAACTTGAGTGGCGGCACGAAGAAGAGCGACTCCACCACCGGGTAGAATTCCTTCTTCGATCGCAGCCCGAGTTGCATGCAAAGCATCTTCAACGCGAGCTTTCTTTTCTTTCATTTCGCTTTCGGTTGCCGCACCCACGTTAACCTTGGCAACGCCACCGGCGAGTTTGGCCAATCGCTCTTCGAGTTTTTCACGATCGTAGTCGCTGGTGGTGTTCTCGATTTCTCGACGTATCTGGTCGATCCTCGACTTGATATCGCTGGCCTTTCCGCCACCTTCGATGATCGTGGTGTTGTCCTTGTCGATGATCACTTTTTTGGCACGACCAAGGTCAGCTAACGTCAACGTTTCAAGCTTCTTGCCGAGGGCTTCGAAGACAGGTGTTGCGCTGGTGAGGATTCCGATGTCTTCCATCATGGCCTTGCGTCGATCCCCGTAGCCTGGAGCCTTGACGGCCGTGACTTGGAGAGTTCCACGCAATCGATTGATAACCAAAGTTGCTAGGGCTTCGCCTTCGACATCTTCAGCGACAATCAAAAGAGGCTTGCTCTGTTGAACGACTTGCTCAAGAACCGGTACCAAATCCTTGATGTTAGTGATCTTCTTTTCGTAGACCAAAATGTATGGATCTTCGAGAACCACTTCCATGGTGCCTGGATCGGTTACGAAATAAGGTGAAAGGTATCCGCGGTCGAACTGCATACCTTCGACGAACTCGAGTTCGTCGTGAAGGCTTTTGCCTTCGTCCACGGTAACAACTCCATCCTTGCCAACGCGTTCCATGGCATCCGCCAACAGATTACCGATAGCTCGATCGTTGTTAGCAGCGATGCTGGCAACGTTGGCCATTTCGGATTTGTCTTTGATTTTGATCGACATCTTGCGAAGCTTCTCGGTGATATCTTTTACCGCAGCTTCGATTCCGCTTTTCATTTGAATTGGGTTGACGCCAGCAACAACAGCTTTGAGGCCTTCGTTGAAAATGGCTTCGGCCATGACAGTTGCGGTCGTTGTTCCGTCACCCGCCACGTCGCTAGTCTTGGAAGCGACTTCGCGAACCATCCGGGCGCCCATGTTTTCGTAGACGTCCTCCAGATCGATTTCCTTGGCAACAGTTACACCGTCTTTTGTGACGGTTGGGCTGCCAAAGCTTTTTTGAAGGATAACGTTGCGACCGCGAGGTCCCAGAGTGACTTTGACTGCACGAGCCAGTTTGCCGACACCGCGACGAATCGCTTCGCGTGCTTCTTGATCGAAAGCAATAATCTTTGCCATTGAAAAACTCCGTAAAACTGTGTTAGGTAAGGTGGTTTTAAATTCGAGGGAAATGCGGTTCGCATTAGCCGATGATCGCGAGAACTTCGTTTTCGCTCATCATCAAATATTCTTCGCCATCGACTTCGATGTTTTCGCCTGCGTAGCTCGTGAACAACACGAGGTCGCCGATTTTGACCTGAAGAGTCGATCGGCTACCGTTATCCAGGACTCGTCCATCGCCGATGCTAATAATCTTGCCGCGTGTCGGGCGATCCTTGGCTGAATCAGGCAAGAAAATCCCGCCACTGGTTTTCTCCTGCGATACTTCTCGTTGAACAACGATCCGATCCCCTAGAGGTACGAGCTTAACCTTGGTTTTTTCTTTGGTTGCGGCAGCCATTGAACGGAACTCCATGCTAGAAAAAGAGGTGACTGATTTTGTGGTTCGATTAGTGCAAAACGCCAAAACGGCATTGCACGTAGGAAGACCGCCCAGAGAGCAACTTTCGTGCCACACGCTTCAACCAAAATTCCAGGTTTTCCCTTCCTGACAGAAAAATCGTGGAATGACGTTGTTCTCGCGGGGGTCTCGGTCCAGAATATTGGTACAAATAAGGTTCGAGATTTTCCCAACGAAAGTGGTCAGCATGCCGATTCGAGTCACCTGCCAATGTGGACAAAGCTTAAACGTTCCCGACACCATGGCGGGAAAGTCCGGCAAATGCCCCAAGTGTCAGCAGCTAGTCAAGATTCCCCTCGCTGCACCCGCCGGAGCTCCTGCAAAGCCAGCAGCTCCTGCAAAGCCAGCAGCGAGTTCAAAGCCAGCTAAGCCACAAGTCGGCTCGCAACCCGCAGCGAACACGATGGCTGGTTTGCTTGATACTGCGGGACTGGTCCAAAAGGCTGGGATGTTTTGTCCGCATTGCGATCAGCCTTCGAAGCCAGGGGCCGTTATCTGCACGCATTGTGGTTTCAATTTCGCAGAGGGAACCAAGGTGGAAGGGCATAAGAGCAGGGAAAAGCGTCAATTTGGAAACAAAAATCTGAACGAAGCTGCCGAAATGATGGTTCGCGAAGAATCGGTACAGAAACGGTTGCTAGCCACTGGCTCGCCATGGTGGTCGATGTTTGGCTTTTTTTTGGCATTAGTGATTTTCTTATTGGCGATATTGATAAAAAAGGATGCGGGGCAAACCGGTAAGGTATCCACCAACGATTTTATGGCAAAGATACAAAATGCCGACTGGGGACCGGTTCTCGCGGGGTCCATTGGGACCGGCATGTTGTTAGTGGCCATTTTCGCTTATCTGGCACTGATTTTCACCGCTTTTTTCGAGTCCAAAAAGCAGGGTTTCCTGTGTTTATTCGCTCCGCTTTACATTGTCTATTACATGTTTTCTAGAATTAAGTCGCAGAAA
>CAMDKL010000182.1 GCA_945900945.1 Pirellula staleyi DSM 6068 | reverse complement strand
CATCCGCGTCCCTGACGGCATGCGAGACTCACTCCGCAAGCACCTCTCGGATATGGGAATCGGCAACGAGGTCTACTATCCGGTCCCGCTCCATCAACAGGAGTGCTTCCGCGACTTGGGCTATACCGACGGTTGTTTGCCGCAAACGGAGAAGGCGGCCAAAGAAATCCTTCACTTGCCGATCTATCCCGATTTGACCGAGAGTGAACAAGACGCCGTAGTGAACGAAATCCAACGATTCTATGCGTCAGCATCGCTGAGGCGAGCAGCATAGAGCCTGTCCTCACGTAGGTCAGACTGTCCTCAGGCTGACATGGCGTTTGTATTGCACAATGCTAAATGTCCGGCTGAGGACAGCCGGACCTACGCTAAGAGCTTGAGCATCTCGTATGCTTTTGCTGTCGCGCAGCGTCCGCGTTGCGTTCGTATCACATACTCGCTGCGCAATAGAAATGGCTCGACCTCATCCTCGAGGGTGTCTGCTGAAACACTCATCGTGTGAGCGATGGCTTCAACACCCGCTGGACCACCATTGAAAACGCGTATAAGAGTTTCCAGATAACGACGGTCTTGTCGGTCGAGCCCAATCTCATCAATTCCCATCATGTCGAGAGCTCGCTTGGCGATATCGAGCGAGACACGACCGTCCGCTTTGCTCATCGCATAATCACGGACCCAAAGGAATCGATTGTTTGCAATGCGAGGTGTCCCTCTGGCTCGCTTGGCAATCTCAATCGCAGCGTCGGAGTTGAGGGATACATTTAGTTTCGTCGCATTGCGAGACAATATCTCGATCAGCTCGTCGACCGAATAGTAGCCAAGATGCTGACGAATCAAGAATCGATCGCGGAGCGGAGCGCTGAGCATCCCTGCTCGAGTCGTCGCACCGATGAGCGTAAACGGCTGCAACTGCAAATTGAGGGTGCGAGCATTGACCCCTTCGCCTAAAATGATATCGATGCGATAGTCTTCCATGGCCGTGTAAAGAAACTCTTCCACCGGCTTGGGCAATCGATGGATCTCGTCGATGAATAGGACCGAACCATGTTCCAGATTGGTCAGATACGGAATCATCTCCTTGGGAGCTTTAAGGACGGGGCCGCTGGTCATATCGACTTTGACTCCCATCTCACGTGGGATACAAGTTGCGAAGGTCGTTTTCCCCAAACCGGGCGGACCATCCAAGAGAATGTGACCCAATGGCTCTTTCCGCTTTTTGGCCGCATCCATCGCGATTTGAATCACATCCATCACTTCTTGCTGGCCGACCATGTCCGCGATACGCTTGGGGCGAAGAACCGTATCGTTTTCGCCAGGGGCCATGATTCCCGAGCCAGGGACGTGAATGGACGAGTTTTCCTGCCCCTCATCCGTTCCGCCGCCTTTGCTGGCGTTCTTGCCATCGTCTTCATCGTCTGGCTCGATCGGTATGATTTTGCGTTCTCGAACCATATCTATTTTTCCGCACCCGTGTCCAAGATCGCCATAAATGCTCTTTGAGGGATATCGACCGAGCCGATAGATTTCATCCGCTTCTTGCCTTCTTTTTGCTTTGCCCAGAGCTTTTTCTTTCGCGAAATGTCACCTCCGTAGCATTTGGCGGTCACATTCTTTCGCATGGCAGCTACCGTTTCTCTGGCGATAATTCGTGAACCGATTGCTGCTTGAACAGCGACTTCAAACATATGCCGATCGATTTCGGCTTTGAGTTTCTTGACCACAGCTCGTCCACGGCGGTCCGAATCTGCGGTATCGCAAATGATGCTCAATGCATCGACCCGTTTTCCATTGACGAGAATATCCATCCGAACAAGGTCTGCTGGTTCATATCCGATAATCTCATAGTCCATGGTTCCATAACCGCGAGTCACGCTTTTCAGTTTATCGTGCAAATCATAAATAACTTCAGCTAACGGCAAATCATAACTGACCAGCGCACGCGTGCCGGACAAGTATTCATTTCCTCGCAGAATTCCGCGTCGATCCTGCGAGAGCTTCATGACGACACCGATATACTCGATCGGTAATACAAAGTTGACGCGTACGATCGGTTGTCGAAATTCTTCGATGTCGCACGAGTCGGGTACTTCTTGGGGACGATGAATTTCCAAGATGGTACCGTCTCGTTTAACGATTTCATAAGTCACGTTGGGAGCCGTCTGCACAAGATCCACATCGCATTCGTTTTCCAGACGTTGCTGGATGATCTCCATATGCAACAATCCCAAGAAACCACAACGGAATCCGAAACCGAGGGCCTCGCTCGACTCCGGCGCATAATCAAAGGACGGGTCGTTGATTGAGAGTTTTTCGAGAGCATCTCGCAACTCGGTAAACTCTTGGCCGTCGCTCGGATAGAGCCCGCAATAGACCATGCGTTTGGGCGGTTTGTAACCCGCGAGGGCGACCGCCTTGTCGTCGTTTGCCATGGCAACGGTGTCGCCGATTCGTACATCCTTGAGCGACTTGATATTGCAAATAAGATAGCCGACTTCGCCAGCGAGAAGAGAATCGACCGGCATCCGTTGTGGAATAAACTGGCCCAGTTCGAGCACTTCGTAGTTGGCACCTACGCCAAGGAAACGAACTTTGTCCCCGCGTTTCACTTTTCCCTCCATGACTCGAACATAAGTGATCGCGCCTCGATAGTCATCGTAGAGCGAATCGAACACCATGGCTTTGAGCGGAGCGTTTCGGTCGCCAGTCGGTGGTGGGATTCGCTCGACGATCGCTTCGAGTAACTCGTCGATTCCGATGCCAGCCTTGCCTGAGCATTTGACAATATCGTCTGAATCAATGCCAAGACTCTGTTCCATTTCCTTGGTCACTTCGTCGACGCGAGCATGCACCAAGTCGATCTTGTTAATGACTGGAATGATTTTCAAATTATGTTCCATGGCCGCATATGCATTGGCCACGGTCTGAGCTTCAACGCCTTGAAAGGAATCGACTAATAGCAATGCCCCTTCGCAACACGTTAGTGCGCGCGAGACTTCGTACTGGAAATCGACGTGACCCGGTGTGTCGATCAGATTCAGTTCGTAGAGTTCACCCTTGTGCCAATGATTTAGTGACACCGATTTTGCTTTGATGGTGATACCGCGAGAACGCTCCAAGTCCATCGCATCGAGCAATTGCTCTTTCATCTTGCGTATTTCTACCGTTCCCGTTCGTTCGAGTAGTCTGTCGGCGAGCGTGCTTTTGCCGTGGTCGATATGCGCAATGATGCAAAAATTGCGTATCTTGGCGTTGGGCATTTCGCCCAACTGTTGGCCACCGTGTTTGCCGCCAGTGCTCATGAATGATTCCTAGTAATTGATTCCAATTGAATTCCTTGTTCGCTCAGGTTGCTGGAGGCTTGCAGATCAAGCAGGTAACTTCATAAAGTCCATGCGAGCAATCCCTGCCGCACCGAGGTAACCCGCATCACCACCCAACGAGGCGAACTCGATCTTGGTACCATTTGCGACATACTCGAAACTGCGCCGCTTAAACGATTCCTCAATTTGCCGCAGGAAACGAATGCCAACAGGCGATTGTGTGCCGCCAAAGTTCATCGCGCCGCCTAAGACGATTAAACCAGGATCAAGCGTGTGAACGATCGTTGCGATTCCGAGAGCCAAATAGTCTGCGGTTTCATCCACGATCCTTAAACTGAATGCATCGCCTGATGCTGCAGCTTCGTAAATTAATTTGGTAGTGATCGCCCCGACGTTTTTTTGAAGCGAACTGACCGCCCCTGCGACCAGTTCTTCCTCAGCGCGTTGGGCCACCGCGCTTGCGCTGGCATACGCTTCCAAGTGTCCTCGGCCGCCGCCCCAAACACAGAGCCTTGCATCGGGTCGAGGATCGATAATCATGTGACCGCACTCGCCGCCAAAGCTGTTTTGGCCGACGACGAGCTGGTTGTCGATGATGATCCCTCCGCCGACGCCGGTCCCAAGCGTCAACAGCACCATACTACTGTAGACTTTGCCTGTACCGACCCAAAATTCCCCAAATGCGGCTGCATTCGCATCGTTAGCAAAAGAGACCGGCAGCCCGAGGGCTTTCTCAAGGCAATTCACGATCGGGAAGTTGTGCCAATGGGGATGGTTGGGTGGTTCGATGAGCATCCCTTTTGAAATGTCTTGACTGCCAGGAGTTCCTAACCCTACACGAACGATATCTTGACAAGATAATCCGAGAGACGCTAGCAACTCTGAGGCTGCCGCAGTTGCCCGGTCCATGGCGTCCGAGGGACCACGTGGTTCTTCGGTGGGAATTGCAACAAAACCGATCGTTTTTCCGTCGTTATCGACAACGCCAATCTTCATTCCGGTTCCGCCCACGTCGATTCCCAAGTAGAGTGGAGAAACTGCTTTCGATATCGGGCTAATTGGTTGCGACGTCATAACTCTCTACTGGGTAAAGGTTTATTGCAACACACTTTAAGTTGCAAATCATACCGATCCCCAGTATACGGCAAGCCTATCTGGACCAACAGGGACAATTCCCGTCCCTCAAGTATAGGCAGTAGATTAGAACGTGCTGCCTAGAATGAAGCGATTTCGGCGTCGAGTTACCAGCTTCCGAGCCGTGCGTTGACAATCATCACCAGCGTCCTTGCCCGATCCTGGCCAGAAGCTTCGAGTAGTTTGTTCGCCTCATCCCGCTCCGAACGACTTGGAAACCGAGAATCCGTCGCTAAGTAGGTATGCTCGATTAGCATTTGCCATGTCATGGCGCTTTTTCCCCACCGATCCGCCAGTGCCTTTAATTGGCTGTACGGTTCTTCTATTGAAACCAGATACCTCACTTGATCCTCGCTGTAATCAAGTTTGGTTGGATTTCGGGTCTTGCCTGGCAACTTGCTGTTTGCCCCCTGAGCCAACGTTGCCGCATCCGCCCTTTGAAACGACCGTTTTTGGTCTATCCATAACGCCACTTGGCCCGACGGTAATTTGCCTGATTCTGCGACGACGGAATGGGTAACAGGAAATCCCGCAAACATCCGCATTTGTTTCTGCGCATCCGCGATTTGCGAGTCCGTCGATTTGAGGTACCAAGGAGCGTCCATCTTCGGCCCTTCTAGACGAAGGGTCTTCGACAATACAATCCAACGAACCAAAGTTCCCATGTCAGCATTTTGCAATTGCATCTGGCTAGCAATCAACTCTCGAAGATCGACTCGCTCACTCAAACCCTCGTCCTCCGATAGCCCAGTCACAAGTACCAAAGGTTGCTTGAACACTTGCCCCCAAACCATTTCTACAATCGCGCGGCGAGGTTCATCCGACGAACTAAACCACTCGCCGAGAGTCGTACTCACTTTCCCTTTTCGAAGCGATGGAGGCGCCGCGATCGCAAGCTTCATTTTCCCTTCTCCATCCTCAAAAAAATAATCACGTCGCGGCTCAGATCTCAGTTTACGTACAGCGGTTTGACTGAGAAGTGTCAGACCAGACAGGTTCGCAGGCACCGACCAAAAAGTACTCAAACCACCCGTTGCCTGCGTTTTAGACATTGAAATGTAGCCTCGCAAATCCGAATTGCTCGTTTCATCAACATGGCACTGCGAACACACCATGGATGGATTTCCGCTAAGTCTCATCAGTTGTCGCGAAACGCCAATCAACGACTCCTCACGGGGTTGATGCTTCTTGTTCGCCGGAACCAACTCAACCGAGTCGCGTTGGTTGGTAGCCGCTCGTTCCATCGTTTCTGCTAACCAATACGCAGCAGGATCTGTCCGTACATTCTGACCATCCCAACCGTTCTTTTGCCCGTCAATCATCTGGCGTTCTATATCACCAATAAACCGCTTTTGGACTAACGACTCTTCTAGCCAATGGACAAAAGCATCTTCCATTAAGGTTCGTTCTCGCGAGCTCGAGATCCGCTTTCCTAAGTAATGTTCCGCCAATTTGATGGACCAATAACGTGAAAAGTCGTCGCTTGAAACTAGATTATCAACATAGCGAAGCACTCGACTTTCATCTTTATTCGAACGAAACGACTCTTTTTCCGCAGCGGTTGCTTGACGACCAAGAATAGCCACAGCAACTCTGTCGAGCCAAACGTCTGTTGAAACGTTGGGGGCTGCGGTCCGTCCAACCCGGTCCCAAAGGTAGTTCAGTTGATTGTCAATGATACCAACAACTTCCCCCGTGCTCATCACCTTGAGTACAACATTCGTTGTCGAGTTGTTCGAATCGATAAGTGGTAAAACCTGCTTGCTAGGAACGACCGACTGACTTGCAATGGATTCGGGTAATCTATCAACCAGCGTATCTTTTTGCTGAAGGTTGTTTTCGAGTTTTGAAGGAGCCTTGGCTAAGCTTTCCTCGCGAATACCTGATTCCCGATTGGGAGTGTCTTTCAAGAGAAATGGGCTAGACGGATCTGAATTCGTATTGTCCGGTCGGGCGTCGTTTTTCGTAATTTCTGTTTGTCTATTTGTCGCATTTCGAGACTTCAATGCATCCGGCAGAAATACTACACCCAAAATTGCAGCGGCTAGAGCTACGACCAAAAACACCCCGCGACGGATCCATAACCCAAAATCGTCGTCAACTGCTTCCGCCATTTCGACCGGGGCGGATGGAATCATAGTTCCATATCCATTTTCGATTTCAAGCGACGCAGCCTGAATGGCCTCGTCGTGTTCGGAACTAGAACACAGCGCGTTTTCTAAGCCAGACGGAATCGACAACGCTTTCCCAGTCGCAAGTTTCTCCAGCTTTGCTAGGATCTTGGGTCGTAAATCAGGTGGTTTCTTTCCACCTAGGAAATCGTCCAGCAACACCGACAACATGACGTCTCTTGGATTTCGTGCGATGTCTTGATCTTCGGGTTCGTAATTCAGTGGCTTATTCACGATTCAATTTCTCGTCTAAACATTGTTTTAGTTGTGCCTTTGCACGTTGCATTAAGTTCTTTGCACCATGCTCGGAAATACCCAGCTCTTTCGCGATGTGTTCCCGCGAAGACCCTTCCGTAAATCGCAACTTCAAAGACAATTGAGCCCTTGCAGTCAACCGAGCGAAGCACTCCCCGAGTCGATCTGACAAATCGCTTCCATTCGAATCGGCGCCTGCCCATCTCAACCACTGGGAATCCAATAGATCCAACTCACTGGTTACCGTCATTTTTTTTTGCCGCCGCCGGTACGAAACCAACAAATGGTACGCAACCCGTCTCAGGTAACTCGTTGTTGCGTTTGGACCGACTTGAACAAAGGGTCGTCGTAATACGGCAAAAAACGTTTCTTGGGTCAAATCATCTGCCAGGGATTGGTCGCAACCAATGGCGCGCAGATATCTCCATACCCCTGCTTGATGTTCAGTAATCAATGCTGAAGCATCAAGGGTTGATTCTGTTTTGGGAGAATTCAGAGGCTGAGTACTCAATAGGATTATCCAAAAAGATCTTTGATGACTTTTCCACTGTTGGCTATTTTCATCGGCCGTCCATTCCGACTCGTAAAAGTCGTTTCCAAAGAAATACCTAAAGCGTGGCAAACCGATGCCATCAAATCCTCAGAGGAATAAGGCTCGCCAACCACCTCAGTTCCATCTGTGCTGGTAGCACCGACAGCCTTTCCACCTTGGAAACCGCCACCTCCTACAACAACACTCCAAGCTCGTGCCCAGTGATCTCTACCGGCGTCTGCATTGATTCTCGGCGTTCTCGCAAACTCACCCATCCAAACAAGACAAGTATCCTCAAGCAGTCCTCGTTGCGACAAGTCTTCTACGAGGGCGCTCATGGCCTTGTCCAGGACTGGCAAACGATCGTTTTCCAGCGTTCGGAAAATTCCTTGATGATTGTCCCATCCACCCAAGTCTACTTCAGCGAACGGCACCCCAGCCTCCACCAGTCGACGAGCCAGCAGACATCCCTGGCCAAATCCGTTTTTGCCGTATCGTTCTTTGGCTTCCTCCGGTTCCTTTTCAACATCAAATGCCTTCATTTGAACGCTGGTCAATAAATCAAAGGTTTTGCCCAACACTTTCCGATGGTCTTCAAGAACACTTCCTCGTTTCTGTGCAATAAACGAATTCTCAATCGTCTCCAACGCGATTCTTCGTTGAGTCAGTCGATCGTTTTCTAGCTTCATCTCCAAGTTCCGAATGCGACCAGTACTCGAAACACTAAAGGGTGCCCAAGACATTCCCAGAAAACCAGGCCCTTCGCTCGCCCCTCCAATCGATACGAAAGGAGGGATCTCCAACTCGGGACGTTGTGAAGCCAATTCGTGCGACATAACAGCCCCATAGCTTGGGTAATCGACGTTTGCATCCGGGACATACCCTGTATGCATATAGTAGCGACCGCGATTATGATCGGCCTCACGAGTGCTCATCGAACGAATAATACTCATGTGATGCATTTGCTTTGCCATCAGTGGCATATGTTCACAAATCTGAAGATCACCGCTCGTCGAAATCGCTTTGAACGGACCACCGTTATCTGTCCCTGGTTTCAAGTCCCATATATCCATGCTCGACGGCCCGCCACCCATCCAAAGCAAGATACAGGACTTATGATTCTTCTTGAGCGTTTCCGCATGAACTCTCAACGAATGCCCCAAGGACATCGATGAGCCAAGCAGTGCACTTGCACCGGCCATGTGACTCAAAAAGTGCCGTCGGTCCATTCCAGCAGGAGGTGCAAATCGAGACCACATCTTTATTTCTCCTAAAAACTACTGTTGAAACCAAACCCGTTTAAATGTCTTACGCTGCTGTCAATATTTCAATGATTGAAAATGAACTCGTTGCTGTTCAAAATCGCCCACCACATGTCTTGCAACATTCCCCCCACATCGTTTTTCCTAGCCGCCATGAGTTGTTGCGCGACGTTAACTTCCTCTGGCCTAGGCTTTCGCCCTAGCCCTGCAATAGTTAGGTATTGAATCTTTTCTGACACAGTACCCTTGTTTTGTACCATCGCGTGCAACCAGCTACCTGCTTCGATTGAAATGGCCTCTCGGATGAGATCGCCATTGAACAGCATGAGGCTTTGCGGAATCGAACCATTGAATGTAGTCGTTTCGTCCCCTTCGTCCGTGCCAAATGCAACAACGAACTGTCGCATCCAGTCCTCACGTTTTTTCTGCTGCTCTTCTAAGCTCCCTTTCCTGTTCGCTTGAGTCGCAACGGCAAGCGACTGAAACAGTTGCTCGGCATTCATTTGCCGCGTGTAAAAGTGAGAGAACTTCGGCGATTCACCAAGCGATGGTTCGTCCGAAACATTGTCCTTGGTAATTTTCGATGAGAGCAGGTAAGGCTGTGACATCGTTATCCAAACAATCAATTGCTTGAGATCATAGCTGGCGGCGCGAAAATCAGAGGATAGCTCTTCGAACAACTCGGGTTGTGAAGTCGGGTTGTGCGGACCAAGGTCGTCAATCGGTTTAGTAAAGCCGTAGCCAAGGAAATGTGCCCACATGCGATTGACGATCGCCTTGTCCAGAAACGGACTCTCCATCATGAGCTTGCCCAGCTCGTCGCGTCGGTTGACTTGGCTGACGTATCCGCTCTTGCCGATTTCGGTTCCATCCACGAACGCCGGGTAAGCGACTTTAGTCAAACCATTCCGCAGCTGGTAGTAGATTTCCGCTTGCTCAGGCCGGCGACCTTCGCCAGAGAAGTCTTGGTTGACCACCTCAGCATGATCCACGTCGCGGCCGGTCGATCCGGCAACGTACTTTCGAAGCGCCCGCGACTGACGGAAGAATGCATTGAACTCCCAAAATTTTTGCTGCTTCCATTGATTGAATGGGTGGTTGTGGCACTGAGTGCATTGCACTTGCAGACCTAAGAAAATGCGAGAAACCGCCGCAGTTGCTTGCGTTCCGTTTTCTTCATTGACCTTCATCGCCAGGAAATTCGTCGCACCGTTGAAGCCCTCGGTCCCTGGTTTGGTCGTTCCTGTGGCTGTGACCAATTCAATCACCATGTCGTTGTATGGCTTGTTGAGGGCAAAGCAATCTCGCAGATACTTCTGCATACCCGCTCGGTTGATCAAACTCCGATTCTCCATGCCACCGTTGCGACCGATCAAGATGTTCGTCCAAACCGAAGACCAGTGGTTTGCATATTCCTCCGTGTAGCGATCCTCGCCGAGCAACCGATTGACCAGAGTGAGTTTTCTGTCGGAAGACTTATCCTTGGCAAACTCAGCAAACTCGTCGTAGCTTGGAATGCGACCGATCACATCGAGAAACACTCGCCGACACCATTTCACGTCATCTTCGTGCGGGGAGGGCTTGATATGGTTGTCCGCCCAGGAAGAAACCATCGAAGCGTCGATTTTGCCAACCTGTACGGGCAATTTAGCACGTTTCGAATCCTTGCGAACAGCTGACTTTACCGGCTCGTCATCGGCAGCTCGAACCCATTCATTGGGAGCTGATATGAGTAGCGTTAAAACCGCAACAATCACAACAACCGCAACGGATCTAAAAGTGAAGGCAGAGGGCGGTAAATTACGTTTTTGGATAATCCGTGCCATTTTTGCGTACCCGGTGTGTGATGAGATTGGGAATCCCCTAGCAATCTTATAGTGAAAGCGTGAATCGAATCCATATTGTACTCAAAAGCTTTGATTTTCCCCAGATTCCTTTGTTCCATTTAGCTGTCCAAATGCATCCGCTGAGAATCGCTAGACTGCGGTTTTTCTGTATTTCGTCCAATTAAAAACCGTCGGCAAATTGCATTCGGCCCTTGTTTTTGCCGGTTCTTGGACAATGCTATGAAGATCATGACCGAACAAGAATTGGTAGCCCGACAACAACTCACTCGCAATCCATTCGCGAACGAGGACGATACGGACGTTCTATTCGATCCAAAAGAACCCGTCTGTAACCTTTTCGTCGTTCGACTCACATTTTTAATCGGCTGCATAGCCTGTTGCGGTTGTTCACCTAGCTCAAAGCTGAGTGAGCCTCTGGCAACGAGCCTCGATCACCCCGTCGATGCTGCGGGTTCGCAAGCTTCCGAATCCTTGCAGCAAACGATTCTCGCGACGCTCCAAAATAATCTTGAGAAACGCGAGCTTTCGGCAGAAAGAAATGGTGCTTGGCAAGTGATCCACGGAGCGGTTGCTTACGGCGACCAACTGCCAATGAACGTCGATGGCAAAACAGTCCTTGCGATGGACTACCTTCTCTCCGGCGGAGTCATGAATGGCTGGGAAATTTCCACGGGTCCGGTCCTGACTGTTACCAAAAAGCCAGGAGTCGTGGCTCGGGTTGAGGCTGGCAGCTATATCGGACAAGGCCATACGGACCAGTGGCTTGGCTACCTTTCGCAGATTCCGCTCGCGCTGGATCGAAAAGTGATCGCCGCAGATCAAGCACTCACCCTGAATGATTGGGCTCGTCAGGCGCAATGGGACGTCCCAAAAAATCCATTTAAGGAATATTCTTGGACGCTCATTGCTCTCACTAACTTTTTCCCAAACGAACAAGAGTGGCAAGCCAGCGACGGAATAACTTGGACTCTCGAACCCCTGGTTCGCTTTGAAGCGGAACAAGACCTGTCGGCGAGCGCCTGCGGGGGGATGCATCGATTAATGGGCCTCGCTCACGCAGTCCGCTACCGAAAACGGCTCAAAGGGCTTTTCGATGGAGGTTGGCTGATGGCTAAAAAAGTGGTCGACACTTCGGTCGATAGCGCTCGAAAATTTCAAAACGCCGACGGTTCGTTTTCAACCAACTACACTTCTCGGCCAGGAAACAGCAACGACTTGAGCTCCTGTATCAGCGCAACAGGACATACGTTTGAATTCCTGTCCTATACGTTGGATGTCGCAGAGCTGGGTAAGCCATGGATGGAACGCGCTGCTGCAAGACTATGCGCCATGCTCCGTGCAGGCGAAGGAATAGACCTGGAATGCGGCGGTGCTTACCACGCCTTGGCAGGTCTGAAACTCTACCACCAGCGGCGTTTCGAAAAGTAGTCGCACGTAGGTCAGCCTGTCCTCAGGCTGACACTTGGCATATCGCACAATCGTCGGGCAAATGACAGCCGAAGTTATTCTTCATTAGGCAACCGGACAATAAAAACGTACCAACGAACCCACAGCAGTTCGAAAAATGCTAGCGAACCAATGGATTTGTCCGCAACGCTAAATGTCGTTTCCAATCGTGGATTTTCATATCGCTAGCGTTTTGCGAATTGCTTTAGCGCCCT
>CAMDKL010000181.1 GCA_945900945.1 Pirellula staleyi DSM 6068 | reverse complement strand
TGTACGAAGGGGCCGCTTAATCTTTGTGCTCTTCGTGTTCTTTGTGGTGAATAGGAGCCGCTGCAAAAACGCTTGAATTCTAGTTTACCGGTTGGGACGATCTCAAGTAGGCGAATAGGTCGCGAAGTTGTTGATCGTCGAGTTGTTTCAGTGTTCCTTCCGGCATCACCGAGAGCGAAATCGCTTTCATTTCTTCGATGGCGTCTTTTTGAAGGATTATATTTTGACCGTCCGCCCCCCGTATGATGACGACTTGTTCATCCTTGTCGGCAAGAAATCCAGTTACGACACGACCATCTGAAGTCATAACGACATAGTTTTCAAATCCTTCTCGGATTTCCAAATTTGGATTGATGATACTGATGAGCATTTGTTCGAGGTTATCTCGAGCGAACGGGGTCAGGTCTGGACCGATGCCCCCACCCTCTTCAAACAATCGATGGCAGCGTCCACACTGCTGAGTGAAATGAATTTTCCCTTGCTTGGGATTCCCGGAGCCCGTCCGCAATACTTCGTTGATGCGAGTACGTTCTGCAAGCATTTCGGCTGAAGTCGAACTGGCTACTTGCCCCCACTTTTTTTCTATAAGTGGTGTGATTGAGGGGTCCGAATGCAATAGCATTTTTCGAACTGTTGCGATGGCGATGCGCTGGCTATCGATTGATTTTGTCTCGACCGCTCGGAGCAAGATCTTTGTCCAACTAGCGCGACTCGACAACAACGCTTCGGCAACTCGCTGTGTTCCAGGCGGTAAATCGTTGAATCGTTGAATCGTTGCATCGGCCACAGAATCGTTGTCGTAAGACTGCAATGACGAAAGGATTGCGGAGACGATGTCCGTGTTCTTTTCCAACGCCAACAATTTTAGCAGCACAGGCAGTGCTTCAGGGAGCGACATTTGTCCCAAGACCTCGATCAGTTGCCTCCGATCCTCTAACTTGGCAGTGGTTTGTGATATCGACTCAATCGCTTTGGCTATTGCGTCGGGCTGTCCTTGTCGCAGTCGCAAAGCGAGTGAGCCACCACCACTCTTAGCAATTGCCGCTGCGAGTTCATCTGGAATGCTCACCAGCGATCGTCCTTGATAAGCCTCTTCGAATCCTTTTAAAAGTAGTTCCACGCTCGATGGATCAGGAGCGGCCGAAAGTATTTTTGCAGCCGAAAGAAGATCGTCTCGAAATCCCGTGACGGAAAATCGTTTCATCAATCGATCGAGCATAATCTTGGTTACCAAAGGCCGATTCCATGATTCCGTTTTTACCAAGATCGCTTGGAGCAACGTCGACACATCCACTTTACCTACCTGTGCCTCCAACGCCCACCAAATTAGCAAAGGCTGATGGATATCTTCATAGTCCTCATCATGCTCGAGCAATGCGGCGATGATGGGAAGGGCGTAATGATAAGGTAGGCGTTTTGCAGAAGACGCGAGTTGTTTGCGAACCTCAATCGAAACATCCTGACGAGCGAGCGCAGTGAATTCATCCGCAACTTGGGAATTTACCTGGTTTGAATCGGTGAGAATTCGTATCGTCCATGCTCTTGCAAATGGATTTGCATTTTTGAGAAGAACCATGCCTTTGGTTGCCGTTAAGCCGTTCGACGCTTGCAATGCCCAAACACCCTCGAGCGATGTCTGCGCATTCGAGTTATTCACAAGAGAATCGAGTTGATCAGGCAATGAGGGGTCCGAGCGATCTCCGATCAATCGAATCGCCGTTTGTCGATGCCATCGCGAAGGGTGCTCAAGTAACGCAATCAACTGATCATTTGTAAATTTGGAATAATCAATCGGTGGGACGCTACTTTTGTTGCTCGCGTCAGCGTGTAGTTTGGGCCGAAGTCGATAGATCCGTCCATTGGAGCGGTCGACACGGCCAGCGTAGTGGCTACTATGATCGATTCGTTGTTCGTACATGTCGGCAATGTAGACACAACCATCAGGTCCGCTTTTAATATCGACAGGCCGAAACCATGCGTCATCCGTTTTCAGCACGCGTTCGATGTCTTTGGTTTCAAAAGATGACTTCCATGGGATGATTTCGCTCAACACGACTTGGCCTTGGAGAGGCTCAATTCCCAACAAACGTCCTTGATAGCGCTGAGGCAATATGCCTTCTTCATAGATAATGAAGTTATGAGTGAAGCGAGCCACATTGCCGTGCTTGATATTCTCGAAAAAGCCGAAAGAATAGGGGTTCGATAGTGGGCCGTGTTTGCCAAAGCCTTTTCGGTAGTATCCGCCTTGTACATAGTGGAAGCCTCGAGTGTCCCCTCCGTTGTGCCCAGAGAAAACGCGACCCTTTGAGTCGATCTCGCAGCCAAAAGTATTGCCGCCACCTTCTGCGTAGACTTCGAATACCTTGGACTCAGGATGGAATCGCCAAATTTGTTGACCGACGGTCCGAATGGCCGGATCCCTTGACCCGGGTTTGCGGACTGCTGCAGTTACGGTGCTACCCTGTGCCCCGTACAGCCATCCATCGGGCCCGAATCGAAGGCTATTGATCACCGAATGGGAATCTTCTATTCCGAACCCCTCTAGCAATACCTCTGGATTCCGATCAGGAACATCATCTCCATCGCGATCGGGATAATACAAAAGGTAGGGCGGATTGGTAACGTAGACTCCGCCTCGGCCAACCGCAACGGAAGACGCAAGGCTTAGCCCATCGACAAATGTTTTATGAAGGTCATAGACACCATCGCCATCCGTATCTTCATGAATCGAAATCCGATCTTTCCCTTGGATATGATTTGGCGGTGGCAGCGGTACTTTGTCGTATACGGACCTCAGGAATACGTCACGGCTGAGCATCGTTAGACCAGCGGGCTCAGGGTACTGACGATACTCTGCCAGCCACATTCGCCCCCGCTCGTCCCAGGTCATGAACAAAGGCTGAGCGATCACTGGATCACTGAGAACTAATTGAACGGATAAATCATCTGGGGTTACAAATCGTTTTGCGGCTTCCTCGGGAGTCAGTGGATCAGTATCCCCCTCGCGTCGTTGAACATATCGACCTATGTCATCCACTTTGTCAAGCCGATGGTAGGCAGCGTTTGAAGAAGCATCGGCATTGGAAAGATTTGCGTTTGTATCGATTCCAAAATCGAGCGGCTTCATAATAGACCACGAGCTATCATCTCCTGGTCGGTATTGCCAAGCCCCTTCCAGTCGGATTGCCTCCATTTTGGCTTCGTTCAAAAGCACTGGCGGAGCAACACTGAAATTGGGGCGAGGGTCACTTTGATAGACCCGGATAGCGATAGCATTGTATTTCCCGAATTGAATGATTGCTGGTTCGATTTCATATCTCCCTTTTTCGCCGAGTCCGCTTCGGAACTGTGGCGGGAAGGATCCTGTTACGCCAACAAGCTTTCCATTCATGGAAGTCGATCTAGCATCGTCGAGTGCTTCCACGAATAGGCTCAAACGATCATTCTTCCAATTTGACGGCACGAGAACGAGGGCTCGGTACCAAGAAAATCCTCCGATCGGAGCCAGCTTGTCTTTTTGTAGGCTCCGCCAAGCGTTCGGGACCAGTTGCAGGCTCCAATCTTTTTCGATGAATGGCGTTACTTCCTGGGCCAAGAGCGAAATCCGACTTGCAGGTTGAATTGCAAATACGACAACACAGAGAAGACGCAACACGAAATGGCGGAACTGATACTGGCGGTTGGTCACGATCTGGCTCTTAACTTTGGAAGGAACGGTCGCATTTACTTATAGATTGTATCGCAATAGGGAAAACTGGCTCTAAACCGATTCTGTTCGAGAACAACCTAATCATTCATTCTAAGCGCTGAGCGCACCCTGAATACCAGCACCCTCTAGATTGACCATTATGGGATTCGATGAATCGTCCAGTAGACTTCCTCCTCAAAAAGTCTTCCATCATCCGAACTTATCCTCAAGATCAAATGCAACTGGTTGACCGGTTGAAGATTAGACGCAACCAGTTTGATGCTCCTGCGATTCTCGGAAACTCTAACGGACGTGATGTCCAGTTTGTCAGCACCAATCTTTCCAATCGTCGGCGAATATTGTTCCGATCCGTACGATGCCTGCCAACGATAGTTCCAATGTTCAGCGACGTAAGATGCGGGATCGCTGGCTGTCCTAGGATCGACGGCAAAATTAAAATCAATGCGTAGACCATCCGACTCAACTCTGCAATCACTTACCATCTGAATGGGTCTTCCTGTGTAACGCAATCGTTGGATTCCTTGATCGAGCAGACCGATGCGACCCTCACCATTCCAGCCCTGCAATCCGGTCGCATAGACTTGACCGTCCTTCGGATTAACACTTCCTCGCATGATCCCGGTGCGAAAATCAAATGGCAACTTGATGATCGCAGCTTGAGACAGGCCGTCCACCTCTTGGATCATCAAATAGGACATCCAGCCTTTTCCAAAGCTCATATGGAGCAGTCTGCCTGAAAGCGGTCCCCAGCGTGGATCATCCACCCAAATCTGACCACCGGACGAATTGTCAAATTCCTGTGGCATCCAAACCATCGGTTGGTTGAACGACGTTGGAGGAATGACCCTAGTTGTGTCTATTTTTCCGCCGTCCGCCGACCATTTTTCCTTTCCGTTGTACGTTGGTACCCACCCATAAAAACCACCTTCTCGCAACAAACTTACTTTGGAGGCGGGCATCCATTGCCCTTGATTGTCGCTACTCGTCATAAGGTCACCTGGCATGCTCCCCATTCCATTGGGTACTCGAAACCCTGTGCAGTAGATACTCCGCCGTTTTCCATCAGGCGAAATTTGAATAACGGCGCCCGGCAACGCAAAGTCCGAGTCGTGGCCCCCTTTTGCATAGTAGAAATTGCCCTTTGAATCAGTTTGCAGGTCGAAATTAAATGCGTGAAAAAAGAACGAGACATCGGTATCTGCGCTAAAGCTTTCATAAAAATCTGCCTCGCCGTTCTTGTCTTGATCGTGCAATCGAACGATGCGATCTTTGCATGTCACATAGATTATGTCCTCGACGACTTTCACGCCGAAAGGCTCATACAGTCCTGCTGCAAATCGCGTCCATTCCAAGTTCATCAATGCGTTGTCGATACCAGAAACGATCCACACATCACCTCCGTACGTCGTTACGACCATTCGTCCATCCGACAAGAAATCGAGGGCAGAGGTTCGAAACCAAGTTTTCCATGGAGTAGCCTCTGGAATAGCAATAGTATCCAACGCATAGGCGCCACTTTGTAAACCGCGAGCACCGATGGTTTTCAAGACTACATCCCAGCTTTTATCACCACCCCGGGTCAATTTCCGAAGACTTGCAGGCTCGCTTTGAAGACGTTCTTCTTGAATCTGTCTGCCAAACAATTCAATCGCTTTGGGACCGACGCCATGATGGCAAACGACATCGAATCGAAGGGTGTCGTCGCTCTCCGGAATACGTAAAACCAACCGCTTTTGGTCATCGACCGACCAAGTTAGCGATGGTGTTTGGCCAACGACAGCGGCTGCGGTAAAACCAGCAAGTTCTTGATCCTCAATGGACCCGCTCATCGACAATGTTTCGGTCGCATTCCCTATTATCCCCTGTGCTTTGCTTTGGCCAAAAGCAACGATCCCGGCTTGAGGTCGGCCCGTATTGCTACGTTGAGCGGCGGACAAAACAAGCGGCCTACCTGGCGAAATTTCTAGAAGATGGCGAATCGTGTTGGACTCGGTGTTTGCCTGAACCGTTTCCAAAATTTCGCGGCCATCGATTCGATAGCTGAGGATAACTTGGTCACCGTGTAGAAAGTAGCCGTGATAGTCCATCCAATGAGATGGCATCGGCCCCCGAGGCAGGAGACCTTTACGTGGGTAGTCAAACGATTCGTCGTGCCCCCATTGCCAGCCCTGCCATTCGACGATCGACTGACCTTTGGGTTTAGCAGTCCCCTCGCCGCGATCGCGAATATGTTGCGTGTCGTCGAGATCCAAGAAACCGCCTCGCCATAGGTCCGCTTGATTCATCGTATGGAGGTCATAACAAAGCGAAAAATCATGCCCTATTTTCATCGTGAGAACGCTTCGATAGCGACGTTCCAGTTGTGAACCAAGAGCAGGTCCAAAGTCGCGGTCGACGGTTGCTACTGCGGTTCCGTCCTCTGTTCCCTTGGGTAGACCATCCCTATAGCGTTGATCGACGGGTGAGTATTCTGGATTCGTGGGTTTCATAAAGCGCTCGCGTATGTAATGCACTACCTGATAGCGCTGGTATGGCGTCGGGTGAGTCATGGGCCCCATCAATCCATTCCCGCGAGTCAGTGTCATAAACATTCTATGTGGATCTGCTCCGAACTTCATTTTTTGCGTCCCAAACGCACGTGCGGTCGAAAGCGAAGGTCGATTGCCATCCGCTCCGTGGCAGTCGATGCAAAAGCTGTTGTAGATCACTTGCCCAGCTTCAAAGTCTTTCTTGTTTATTTTCTTGAGAATGCCTGCATGATTCAGGTTCAACCAATCTTCTTTGACCGCTAACAGCTCAGCCGATGGTTTCAAAGCGTTTGCCACGTTCGAACCACCTCTTGCAACTTGAATTACATAGGCTGCAAGGTCAAAGAATTGGCTTTGATCTCGGAAGGCCGATAACAAGCCCTCGGGCATTACGGATAGGACGGACGTTGATCTACTCTCAATCGCGTCTTTATTGATGGCGAAAGGATGTTCAAGATCAGATGCCGATCGAAGGATCAACTGCTGCGCGTTTTCGTCGATTAGGATTCCAGTTCGGGTGCTGCCGTCGTCAGTCAAAACAGTCACAGACTCAAAGCCTTGACGAATATGCTTCGAGGGAAACAACAACGACTCGATAAGATACTCATCGGTTAGCTTTGCCGGATCCATACCGTCGAGTAGTTTGGCAAGATTAGGGCCCAGCGGTGATAGCCCATCACCGCTCGTATGGCAATTGACACAAGCGGCAGCCGATCGATAAAAAAGGAGAGCGCCTCGATAAGCATCACCTCGAAGGTGCGTTTCGCTAATCAGATCAGAAATATCAGCAGCTTTCAAAAGCTGTTCGAGCGACTCAGCGCGTCGAAGCGTTTCGCTTTGGACGGTCGCCTGTATCCATAGGAACGACGCAATGATTGCGAATTTAGCGAAAAGTTTTAGGCAATGCATTGTCTAACTCCGGTGCTTGGCCATTAGAGAGGCTTGGAATTGCTACATTATAAAAGGAAAAAGGATTCTAGTCCTCGAATCGCATTGAATCCCGGGAAGTTGCGTGGAGAAGGTTAATTCAAGTAGGCCCGGCATTCCTCGATGCGAATAGAGTCACTCCAAATTTCAGGGTTATCGGGTGTTAGACAAGCCGAAAATGGGGTGCAGGACCTTCGGGCTCGTGTCAGCGTGGACTTGGCGTTAAAATTTGGATCGAAGATGCGTCGAAGAGTAACCCAAGGCAAACGAGAGAGCATTTTCGTCCGTGCCGAGCAAACCGAAGGGTGATGTGACTGGCTGACGTGGAGAGAATTCGTGTTCATTTTATTGCCTATTTACCCCTATTGCACACCCAGCGCCTTGAACACTGCATCCACAGGGTCGGCGTAAAACCCGGTTTGGAACTTGGCGAACAACTCGCCTGGAATTGTGGGGATGTCCTTGACGCTCGCCATCGGAAGAAGGATTCGTTTGGCACCGGCATCGAAGGCGACCTGCAAAGACTCGGCCAAGTTTTCGACCGGGATAATGTTCCCGCCCAGGCTCATGCTTCCCAGGACGACCATCTGTTGTTGAAGCGGCTTGCCGAAGACTGCCGAACAAAGAGCCAAAAATGAAGCCAGTGTCATGGCGTTCGTTGGCCCGGTGTTGTGCAGTTCGACAATGTGCAGGTGGTAATCGTGGTCCCCAGGTTTGATCGAGGCACTGACCCGGCTGGCATTTGCTTTGAAGTAGTCGAAGCCGACTTTGATCGCTTCCTTGGCTGCTGAATTGGAGCCGAGACCCGATGTCTTCAGCGCGCCATTTCCAGCCGTCACCTGGGTTTCGAGCCGGTATAGGCCGAGATGCGATCCAGTCCCACCCGTGGAAACGGTGTGCATGACGCCAGGATTTAGCGGGCCATCCGGAATGAGTGAACCGCCGCCTTGTTCCGGCACGCTGATGAACTTCTCTTCCATCGTTTCGATGTCGATGTATGAGAAGTGAACGTCGAAGAACTCCATGCCGCCGATCTTCTTCAATTGTTCCTTCACACGACGACGGGTTTCGAGGGCATATTCAAGGCAGCGGCGGACGGCCTCCTTGTCATATTCTTCTGTCGGGTACAGCAGCTTCAACAGGCCAGAAACGGTGTGCTTGACGGCAATGGTGTCCCGCTGGTTCAGGTCACGCCCCAGCTTAAAATACTTGTTGATCGCATCGCCGAAATTGCGCTTCCGCATCTCCCGGAGCCACTCAGCCAAATAGTCCACGATGAGGCCGTACTGGTTCGTGAAGAACTCAGGCCGCATCTTCGGAATCTCCCAGCCAGGAACGTAGGCATGGAAACGGTCGAAGAAAGCTGAGTCGATCATCGTCTCGGGGAACGGGGCGAAGAGATGGCTCGTTTTCACCAGTGTGTCGACAGGCTGGTTGATATTGCCGACGAACACCATCGATGCGTAGGCGTTGATCGAGTCGCGGCCACGGGCAAATGACCCACTGGCCATATAATCCTTCATGATTTGGACGCCGTCTTTGTCCTTGAAGGAGATGCCGGCTACTTCGTCGAAGGCTACTACGTCCCAAAGCCCTACTAGTCCGACCTGACGCCGGGCCATGTTGTAGAAGAGATTTGCGACGGTCGTTTGGCCACCCGAAATCAAGATGCTGTTCGGGCTAATCTCTTTGTAGATGTGGCTTTTGCCGGTTCCGCGAGGTCCAAGCTCGGCGAGGTTGTAGTTGTTTTCAACAAGCGGGATCATGCGGGCAAGCAAGTGCCATTTGACCCGCTCTTGGAAATTCGTCGGCTCCATGCCGGTGGAGCGGAGCAAGGCGTCGATCCACTGCTGTTCGGTGAAAGCTCGGCGTCCTTCGAACAACTCGTCCATGTCCATGTTTGGCATCTGGATCGGCTTCAAGTCTCGAAGCAAGAATGGCGACCCCTTTTGATCTTCCTCGAAGAAATACTCCAGAGTGGCAATGCACCAGATGCCACCGACCAGCAGTTTCTCAAATTTCTTGACGATGCTGCTGGGAACTTCAATGCGACTGACGCCGAGGTTGCCAAGCATCGCTTCGTAAACGTCCCGCTTCTCGTTGAGCGTTACCGTGACCTTATCGATGACCTTGAGACTTCCTCGCTCCCGGATTGTGGATTTGACCTTTTCGGCTTCGTCGGGCCGGACATAGTTTTCGGCCAAGATCTTCTTGACCGTCTGCAATCCTTCGGTAATCACCGTCTCATCGTTCGAGGCGCAGTAACTCCCCAGTAGATATTCCAGGACGTAGACAGGTACGTTTGCACCCTCTTTGACCAACTTGGTCAAATCTTTGCGAACCACCTTGCCAGGGAAATGTTGGTTGAGCAAGTCGTCCAATGTGGAGGAAATGGTTGCCAAAGTCTATTCCTTATCCGTCTTTGGATCGTTGGAACTATCTAACGCCAATTTTTCGAAATCGCCAGGAGGCAGTATTTGAATTCGTTCGTCGTCGTAAACGATGATGGGTGTGTGGGTCTGTTTGGCTCGTTCGACAACAGAAACAGCAACATTGAGAAAAGCGGATTGTGCTTTCTCGGTAATTGTCATGTCGTCATTTTCATTTCGTATCATTCTTTTGTTCCTGTCGCATTTTGGAATCGTTGCCAACGTGGTCCATCAAATACTTCCACTGTAACACCCAGCGATTGAGCCAACAATTTCGGCGGTAACTTAGAACCATCTAGGCAGGACCAGCAATCGACAACAGGGCGGTAAAGACTTTGAAAGTTTTGGATGCCACGGGCATAGCGTTGTCGGATTGTGTGCTCGGGAATATTGTGACCACCTTGTTTGACTCGATTGGCAACTCGCAAAACAGCCATATCGGGGTTTGGAAGCCAAAGGAAAAACAGATGTACTCGATACCCTATCTCCTTCCATCCCACTACTTTTTGACGATAACTGCGAGCTGCCAGCGTTGTCTCAAATGCAAACGTCTTCCGTTTTCCCACTAGGTCTTGCATTCGTTCCAGCATTAGTTGAGAGGCCCGGACGTTTTGCGATTCTGGCAGGTAGGGCGACAAACCGGCTGCAATCAAATCGGCATTTAAAAACTCGTTGCATCGAACATAGCGAGTCAAAAACTCGTTAGCAAACGTTGTTTTCCCAACTCCGTTCGGACCTGCGATGATGTAGATCATCGGCGACTCGGTGTTCTTAGAAGTCATCGGTGAACGCCCTGTCGATAATCACGTCTACGCTCTGCTGCTCGATGCCGGTTTCGGCGTCCCGCAGCACAAGGCGGTATGGAGTCTTCTTGTTGTATTGCCGCTCTTTGAGGACGAGGCTGACCCACTTCTTCCGTTCATCTAGATTGCCGGAACTGCTCTCGAATTTCACGGTCTGGATGTCGGTAACGGGTTCCTCACCCTCGTACACGGCAACCCGCAGAGTTATTGGCTTCATCCGATCGCTGACGATCTCCATCTGGATCAATTGGAAGCGATGCTGGGCCGTTGTCATCCGGTGGTTGACGCCAAGCACTTGGACTGTCACGGGTCTTGTCTTGGTTTCCAGTGCGGATTTGCCTTTGAGTTGCTTCACTGTGACGACCGGAACCACGATCTCCTGTGGCATAGCCCCACCGTGAACGAAGCGAGCGCCACCGACGAAATGGAACAAATTCGCCCCTTTGGGAATCCAGAACTCCATGTCCCCCTCGGCCCCGGCTGTTACGCTCAACTTGCCGTGCCATGCCGCGTCGTTTTCAGGAAGATTCGGACCGAGCAAGTAACGCTTCTTCGCCAAAACCGTGCTGTCGGGCTTGTCCTTCAATTTGCTTTTGTCCGTTTCGACACGAGCCGTTTCCGTGAAAAGGAATCCGTGATCGGCAGTGACAACGACGTGATTACCATTCAGGTTATTGACGATATAAACAACAATTGCCGCCAATTCATCAATCGCTCGGCGAACGGCCTCGAAAGTATGTCCCTCGGTCTTGCCGTCGTCGCCCACCGAATCCACCGTGTTGTGGTAGATGTAGACGACCCGCTTATCCTTTACGAACTCACGGCCTTCTTCTTTCTTCTTGGCCATCAACTCATCGTACTTACACGCCAATCCGCCCACGGTTTGCAGGATGCCGTCCCGCTCGCTGGCGATGCTCGACTTGCCATCCACTAGCACATCTGTCCCACCATTCGGAAGCACACGGTAGGCCAGCTTCTTGTGCGGCAACAGGCTTGCCATTCCTAACGCCGTGTACGACGGCAGGACGCCAAGCTGCGATGACAACGTGGCCTCGAAGCGGTATTTGCCGTTGAGTTCGGTGGTGAGTTCCTGGGCTGCTTCGTACCGAAAGGCATCACTGATAATAACGAAAGCTCGGCGATCTGACCCTTTGTCGATCCATCTCTCAACATTGCGATCAAAAAAATCGTATTGGTTCGGGACACGCTCAATCTGCCATTTGGACAGCAGCCCGCTCGTTGCTGCATCCGCGGGCGTTTCGATGAACTTACCCCAGGCCAATGCCAAGTTCGTCAGGTACCAATTGACGTAATGAGCTTCTACGTCGGCCCGTAGTGGCTTAAGAATACTCCAGCCCGCTGCCTCAGCGGTGTCTGCCGATTCGCAGAAGTGGCGATAGAGTTGGTCGAAACGGTAAAGCTCTGACTCGTAGGCCCGGTACATCGCCGCAGCCGTCGGGTAATCGAAGCCGCTCCTGTGCTCATTGCGAAGGACATAGAAATCTGCCGCCGACACAAGTGCATCGTAGACGGCATGGAGGGCTTGGCGGGGTGCATCGCTGGACTCAGCCACGGTTAGCGATGCCCAATGGCCAGATTGTCGGCGGGAGGCAATGGATCGTACTTCGTCGGCGTTGATTGTGTCGGCGGTCATCTGAACCCGTTCTCGCAAGCTGCTGGCGATCCGCTTCTCCACCACTAGGAACGTCATCACTTCGGAGATTTGGTCGATATCCAGGTTCGGCAGATGATCTTCAATCTTGAGAATTGCTGCGGCTTCCGCAGAGAGCCGGTCGTAGCTGCTCATTTTGTGAACATTCTCTCGCCACTGCCCTAAGCAAATGGCGGCGTTCGACCAGCCGGATTTAGGCAACAGCAACCCACGAATCGACTGCGGAACTTCATCTTTGAGACGATGGGCATAGTCCGTTAG
>CAMDKL010000180.1 GCA_945900945.1 Pirellula staleyi DSM 6068 | reverse complement strand
AAGTCCAACGCTAAAAATCTTGGACTCAAATTCGAGAGGTCGCTCGATGAGTGGCTACCGGTGCGCAACGACTCTCGCAATTCTCGAACCTTTCGAATACAATGCTGCCATTCAAACCCCTGCCCGACTTATGATCGAGGCCGATTTCCGTGGTTAGCTCGAAGAGTTATGTAAATCCGCCAGCAGTGCAAAATGGTCGCAGGAGAACGTCGGGCATATTGGGCACTTGTAGAATCAGTACGTACAGAAAGAGGACCGCGACCGAAAGTCGTGCTGTGGCTCGGCTTGCTCGACCAAGCTGGCAAGGTCAAAGCGAAACTTATCTTAGTTGTGGTCCGCCTTAGCGGATTTTGCGACAACCACAAAAGTGTAAAGTTTGAGTATTCCTTACGTCCATGCCCCGAATCGCGGATCTTCAGCCCCAAAAAGGCTTCGGTTCGGTTGCTAGGCTTGAATTAATGATGTAGCTTTACACGTATGAGCAAACACATCGCAGTTTATCTTCGCGTTTCAACCGACAAGCAAACGACCAAGAGCCAAGAGGCGGATCTAAAGACGTGGTCGGCCAATCAGTCTATTCCCACCAAGGTCTATCGCGACACTTTCACTGGGAAGACCTTGAACCGTCCAGGTTGGAACAAGATCCAGGCACAATTAAAACTTGGCAACGTTAAGCAAGTCGTGGTTTGGCGTTTGGATCGACTCGGTAGAACGGCACGAGAACTTACCGCCCTGTTCGACGACTTCATCCAACAAGGGATCCGCCTTGTCAGTCTAAAGGATGGCTTGGACCTTTCCACTCCAGCGGGCAGGCTCATGGCGCATGTGCTTGCGTCCGTAGCGCAGTTCGAGCGGGAGGTGATTGCCGAACGTATTCTTGCAGGACAGGCCGTCGCAAAAGCGAATGGTAAGACTTGGGGCGGTAGAAAACCGGGGACGCGAATCAAAGTTACCCATGAGCAAGTCCAGACCATTCGTCGCTTGATTTCCGAAGGGACAAACAAGTCGGCGATCGCAAGAGCAACGGGACTCTCGCGCCCAACGGTATATGCCGTGCTGAATGCTGGCAAGTGACGCAAGTGTTTAATGCGACCAGTTCGCAGCAATGAATTCATGACTTCTGGGTGCCAAGAGCCTTGCCAATTCTCGTCCAGTCTTTCTTTTGCTGTCGCAAATCTCGATTGCGATTGATAGTGCCCGCTCCGCAATGGTAGGCACATTGAATGATTGCAAGTTTGCCCAAAGTCACTTTGCCCAACCCATTGTGACCATTCCAATGGCAGCAGTTCCAGCTATCGTTTGATTGGCAAACAATTTTCGATTCTGTATGCGGTCCGGATCAGGCTTGAAAGCTGCGTCAAGAAAATCAACCAGCTCTGTTGTTAATTCGTTCATCCCAAAAGGATAGCGAATCCCTGGTTTTTTCACACCCAGCCACTAAATTCCACGAAGAACCCACTTTTGTAAGGGGTAAACACGTTCCCCCTATTATTGAGGGAAATCCTTAGCTGATTTAGGTTTCAGTTGACTTTTTGTCGTTGTTGCTCGATAGTATCCCCTTATGCATCTTTTATGCAGCCAGAGTCGCCTATCGGTCTGGGATTCATCTAATTAATTCTTTGGGAGTATGTTTGCTATGAAAAGAACGCATCTTCGAATTGCGAGGCGAGGCTTCACGTTAGTGGAGTTGCTCGTCGTTATCGCTATTATTGGTATTCTAGTTGGGCTGCTGTTGCCAGCAGTTCAAGCTGCTCGTGAAGCCGCACGGCGAATGAGTTGCCAAAATAATATGAAACAGATCGCATTAGCATCGCACAATTATGCCGATGCGCACAAGGTTTTTCCGTCAGGAAGCGTCGGAGCGGTAAATGCAAATGGCACATGCTGTGCGGTTGGGTGGCGAGATCCGCAAAACAACGGATTACCGTGGGGGCATTTTAGCTGGGCTGCAATCATACTTCCGTATCTCGAACAAACCGCCCTGCATAGCAGGATTGACTTCAATGTACCTGCCTTTGCGGAGAGTATTCCGGAAGCGGAAGGATGGGGAGCGGAACGTGGCCCTGCAGGTCATGCGAACAACCGATTTGCGGCCAACAATATGCCTAAAATGTTCGTATGCCCGTCCGCGAAACGCGTCAAGCCTGAAACTCAATTCAAGGACTACGGCATGACCTCAGGAATTGGCACTTGTTGTCCAGAAAGACAGAATGACGGAGCGAGGCATCTAGGCATGGGGTGGATGAATAGTAAGGTAGGTTTTAGGGACGTAATTGATGGAACGTCCAATACTATACATTTCGTGGAGTTTGCGCATTATGCTCGCCGAAGTTGGACGAGCATTAATACTGGAACCAATCAATTCATCTGGGTGCACCATACGAGCCAAGGATACGCGGATGCTGCAAGGCCACCGAATGATCAGACTGCAAACACCCGATCCGCCGTTGGAGCACATCCCGGCGGAATTCAAGTAGCCCTGGCAGATGGAAGCGTTCGATTCATCACGAACAGCATCGATATGCCCGCTTATCAGGCCATGTTTACGCGAGCTGGCGGCGAAGTCGCTAATTTGCCCGATTAAATTTGCTTGCCAGGAAACCTCTATCAGAAAGCCGGAAATGTCCTTCGATCATTTTCGGCTTTTTCGACTTCGGAAGACAAGTGGCATTCGTATTGTTCCTCTAAATTTCTTTTCCTTAAGAATCTGGTGTTTCAGCAAATGAAAAAAATCGTTTCGACAGCTGTTTTCGTTTTGGCGCTACTGTCGGTTACTGGATGCGGTGATGGTGGCCCAAAGATTGTAACAGTGTCAGGCCAAGCAACTTACAAGCAAAAACCGATTGAACGCTTGATATTGACTTTTAGTCCGGCAAGTGGAAGACCTAGCACGGCGATGACGGATGCGAATGGCAAATTTGAACTCGTTTACGAAGGGGAACGGAAGGGTGCTCAAGTTGGAACTCACACCGTGACTATTGAATACAGGGCCAAGGATCCTGGTGAAGAAATGGATATTTTAGAAGGCAGGAAAAAACGACCGGCTGAAATCGACGCGATTATTAAGAAGTATGTCGAAGGTAAAGAACGCTTAACTGTTGAGGTCAAAGAGGCGATGAAGTCCTATGAGCTAAAACTCGATTGATGAATCACAAAATTACCATCTCCTAATCCTATTTTTTACGGACACGCTGGGAATGCAAAGACCGACGCTACTATTGTTACTCCAGCTATTCGTCTTTGTTGGTTGCGATGGCCCAATTGCCCCGTTGTCCATCAAAAATGCGAAATGGTTCGATTTTTCCAATCCAAAGAATGCAAAGCAACTCGACGCGAACGTATCAGCCGCACAAATTGCAAAGCTCAAGAGCAGTAAATTGGACCTCGGTGGAAACGACTTGATTGTCGATTCCGATTTGGCATCGATCCGAGGCTGCAAAAATCTCGCCATGTTGGACCTCTATTTGACAAAGATAACCGACAAATCGATGGAGCATTTAGTCGATTTGCCGCTTGAGGTACTTGTCGTGAGTCAAACCGAGTTAGGAGACGAGGCGCTGGCCTCCATTGGAAAAATAAAGACGCTTCGACGTCTTGAACTATTCGATACCAAGGTAACCGATGCTGGACTAAAGCATATTATCGATCTTCCTTTGTTTCGAATTGACCTTTCAAAGACGGCGGTAACCAATGCTGGGATGGAAGACGTCGCCAAGATAGTTGGGCTTGAGAGACTGATCCTTAGCAATACCTCCATCTCCGACGCAGGTCTTGGTCCTATTGGCACCATCGACACACTTCAAGAACTGAGCCTATATCAGGTCGGTGAGATAACCGATGTTGGACTCAAACATCTACACAATCTGAAATCCCTTAGGGTACTTTTTTTAGGCGACTCGAAGTACTCGCCTGAAGGCATGAGGGAGCTGCGAAAGGCTCTGCCGGGCTGCGAAATAGCCGCGAACTAAGCACTCAAGAATAAAGAGGCGTGCATTCGTGGTTTGAGTGCGTCCGGCCATAGCGACGCAATGCGTTGGTGGGAAAGCTCCGCAAAGAATACGCTGAAAAAACACCGATGACGAACGCATTCAAGACTACGTTGCAGCCTCGGATGCCGGTTCGAAGCTTACGGGTCCGAATTTCATGAGCGTGTTCAATCTCAATGACACCGCCACTTTTTGAGTGCGTTGCTGGTGCAATCCGAACTGGATATGATTACGGAATGAGTTCATTACCCCGATTTCAACCGATCAGCGTTCGCGATTACCTCGATGGCGAAAGCCAAGCCAAACGCAAGCACGAGTATATCGAAGGATTCGTATACGCAATGGCGGGCGCGACAAATTCGCACAACCGTATCTCGACCAACGCAATAGGTTCGCTTTACTCGCAACTTCGCGGAAATCGTTGCCAAGTGTTTAACTCGGATACCAAGGAAACTCCCTGAGCTATTAGCTCAGGGAATTTGCACTTTTGGGTTCTTAGGGGAATTTAGTGGCTCGAAATGCTGGGAAAGAGGTCTAGCTTTCCGCAGAAAAAGAGAATGCGTGTTCTGTAGTTTTCAAAGCTACTGAAGCCTCTCGCAGCACTTTTGATTGATTGAATCTTGCTGTTATAGCCTTCGCTAGCCGCGTTGGTAATTCGGTGCGTAACATAGCTCAGCAATCCAGACAGGTGTCGTTTCAGCATCACCGCGACCTTGGCTATTGGTGGCAACTTGCTTCGAGTGGCCCAGGTGTACCACGTCGTGAAAAATACTGTTGCATCCTCCTGGCTTTTGCATTCCCAAAAGTGACGGAAGTTTTCTTTCATTGACCATGCTCGACCGGTTTTCAGGTCGACTTGTTGCAGCGAAAACATCAAAGCACTTTTGTCTTCAGGAATGTTTTCCATCGCGTACAACCATAGCTGTCGCGTTCCTTTGAGGCGATCATCACCTTCTTCACACAACTGAGCATGTTCTTGCCGTCGGACCTTGTCGACCGCTTCGCCGAGATATTTACTGACGTGAAATTTATCATGCACGATTGCCGCATCTGGACACGCAGCCCGAGTCGACTCCATGAAAGGAGACCACATATCCATCGAGACTGCTTGAATCAGCTTTCGCTGCAAAGCATCCATCAATTGCCAGAGTTTATCAGCTGCAGCTCGCGTTCGCTCCGGAACAACCTCCAAGACTCTTGTGTTATCGACATCTGTCATGATCGAGACATAATCCTGGCCCTTTCCAAAGCTCTTTTCATCTATGCCGACGTTCCGAATGTTGGACATGTTGCGACGCACAATGCCACGCGCAACGGCTCTATCCATTATCGACTGAACCGCTTGCCAATCGACGTTGAGAAGTTTCGCCGCCGCCGATATGCTCGAACACGCCTTGATCACTTCGACTGCCATGTACTCGAACAGAAGTGTGAATCGCGAATGCTTTCCCGCCCACGGGACTGGCTGGGTAAGCACCCCACATTTGCTGCAATTGCTGCGGGGGACAGAAGCATGAATTGTCGTCGTGAACTGCATCGTATCGAGGTGACGCCACGTTCGTTCCGGCGCCATATCAGCTCGCGGACAACTACACTTGCATTCCGGGCAAGACAGCTTCGAGCCGCAATACTCAATCCGAATATCCACCAATTTGGCTTTTGGCAGAAACTCAACATTAGTAACACGCCAATCCGCATCAAGACCCAATAAAGCTCTATAATGTTCTGTTGTTAATTCGTTCATCCCAAAAGGATACCGAATCCCTGCCTTTTTCCTACCTACCCACTAAATTCCCCTAAGAACCCAAGCTAGCAATGAAATCAGCACATGTTGCAATTTTATCCTCGGGAGTTGCCGATTGCCATTCTAGCGCGGATTTACTGTGTAGCGTTCCGCCCAGATACCATTTTGAATCCTTTGGTTTAGGACCCACCGACTTCTTACTCCCAAAAACTCTGGAAAACATCGATTTTTTCTCTTGCCCCTCTTTAGGAGACTCGGGGGACTTCGTAGCCGAGGCATCTTTCGCAGTCTCGCTCTCCGTCAATGAGTTTTGTCTCTGCAACGCAATGGTTCTGGCAAGCTCTATTGACTCCGCGTCCAAGTCGTCGAAGGAGATTTCACGCGGAATGAGAAGAGTTACCTTTTTGGACTTCTCATCAATCGATAGGAGCAGACCGCTGGAGGTTTTGCCGGACTTGCTTTTCCAAGAATTAAGCTCAATTTCCAGCTTCGCTTTGGCTTCCTGTGAGGCTGCAATTGTCGTCAAAAAAAATAGTGCAATGAGGAACCCAGCAGAATTGCCGAATAGTTTGACTTTGCCCGTAAACATAAATGTAAATTCCTAGAACATGCTTCAAATGGGTAACCCAAACCCTAAGTGTAACCAGGTCAGAACATAGAAACACTCGGGTCAAGCAAAAATCTCGTAGTATGTATCTCCGCCATCAACGTCAGCAAAGGCTGTAAGAGTTGATCGAAACCAACATCGATCTTAATTTCCATAGGATTGTACGATGCTCGATATCGTTCTTAGAAATGTTGGACATTCCGTAAGACACAACATAGTCTCGCAATTGGTATTCGTATTTGGTTTTTTCGTGTTGTAAATGCAAGAACGCGATAGAAGCACCTGATGGAAACGTGGCGTCTAACTCTCCCCTTCGCGCATTTTCATCCCAGACTCCCTCCTGCCCTTTTAGTTGTGGGTATGTTCGTCTGAATATCCCGCCACGGAATCCCGGCGACTCCGTTCTTCGAAGTGGCTCGTTGACCAGGAACCATGATTTTCCGCCGCCAGCTTGACCGCCGTATATCACGATGTCAGCCTTCGATAGAAACGCCTCGGTTTGCGGTCCCTCTTGCGGTTTACTTATCGTCTGCGTTGTCAATTCGCTTGGTTCCTGGTGGGTTAAGTCCAGGGGGGTTTCGACCATCGTCAATGTAATGAAAAACCGTAACAATCTCGTTTTCAGTATTCGAATCGACCTGAATCTGTTTGGTAAAACCTCTAGACTTGCCCCAGGTTTCGAGCGTGAATTTAACTGCCCACGCATCGCCTCTACGCACGGCATCACCAAGTTTCGACTGTGCAATATCAACCAAACGCTCCCTTGCCTCAAGCTGAGCCTCCTTTAGGTCGGGGTTTTCCTGGATACGTTTTCGAAGCCCTCGGGGGGTAATCCCGAATTTGGTGGCGATCTCAACAACCGAACCCTCATTGTTTTGGATTGCGGTTAAAAGTTCCTTTCTCTGAACTTTCATATGTACTGAACCTTTCGAAAGTAATTAGGCGGGGGTGGCTCAACTAAACGAAGGATCGTTCCGCATACGCACGCCGGATTGCTGCAATTGTCTTACCCAACTCTTGGATTAGCAAGTTCCGCGATTTTATCACCGAGCGAATTACTTTCAACACTTCACCGGCCCTCACCTTACTTGGAGCTTTTTTCGCCCTCGCAGCTGCACGCAAAATTGGCCGCTGAGACTCGATACCTCTTCGAGTCCTCAGCGCTTCCGCCTGCATTTCAAGGTATTCGTGGCAAGCCATCTGCACATTTCCAACTTCGATCGCTTCTGCCACGAGAATACTGCGATTCTCAATTAAGTATCTAGAAATGTTCCGATGCAGCTCAATCGTATTTCGGCTTTTTTCCTCGAGTGTCATTTTCTGTCCGCTCCTGTTCTTTCGAATCCCGTTGATATTGTTTTCGATTTAAACTCTCTCCGTTGCCAGCTTGACAGATGGTTCCATCGCCAAACTGAACGTCCGCAACTCTGCATAACGCCGCCTTGCAACCGTGAACAGCAGCCTCGTAGCATGTCGCCCTGCACGCTCGTGATCTCCAGCCATGTGAATTGAAATGCCTGATGCCTGCCATCCGAGCAACGAACCGATAACCTGATCCGACGTTAGTTTAGATCGCCATTGCGGATGTTCGATTTCCTGCCATGAACTTTCGACCAACAGTACCCGAACCGGATAACTGAGCATGCGCTGGACCTCGCGGTCGAATCGTTCACGATCGCAGCCAACGCAACCAAGTAAGTCATCCAGAGATTTTCGTTCAATGCAGATAACATGTTCGAGTCCTTTCAGTGAGTAGTCACCTGTTGGAAGAGCGCCGATTTCGGTTTTGAGCGGCTCCAGACAAAGCGGTAGTTGCTCACGACTGTCGATGATCGCAACCACGCTTCTCGGATCCAATTTGCAAGGCAGTTTCATTTCGGATTGTTGCTCGTGCCTAAGGTGGCGTTGGCGTAAATTGGCCAGAAGATCTCGTCTGGCGTCAGCGTCACCTCAGAATTGCATATTCCACAGCGATAGCCATGTTTGGTTATGTCGAGCCAACGTCCGCTGCATTCGTCGCATATTTGCTTTTCGATGCAGACGGTTATCCTTTTGAATTCAGTGCTTTCGATTGGCTGAATCAACAGCTTGATCGTGTTTTTGTGGTCGCTTAGCGATTGCTTGTGCAATGGCGTCAGCTTGCGAATATCGCCGACTACTTTAACGCCGCCATCCGCAAGCGTTAGCTTCAATCCAGCGATATTTAGCGAGTGCATGAGATCGGGAATCGATAGGTTCAACATTGCCTTTTCCACCTTTGCCTTTTGGCCACCTTGGCCGTGTACTAATGAAAACACTGACTTTTCGTCATTCGTCAACTTTGCCATTCTTGGCCATGACCAAGTTGGTTTCCGTCCCACCGTTCACAACCAAAAACACACCTTCTCTCCTTCTCTCTCTCTCTAAAGTAGGAGTAGTAGTAGTAGTAGTAGTAAAAGGATAGGAAAGATCGGAGTACGTTTTGGGTTGTGTGAGTTTCCGCCGGTCGGATTTTCGACTTGGCCACGGGTGGCAAAGTTGGAAATAAAGGACACCTTGAAACCAACGAATCTCCAGCGTTTTCGTTGGTCGTAGCCAACATGGCCAATATGGAAAGGTGGAAAAGGCCATGTTGGCTGACTATGAAACTAGCCATTCTCCAGCCTCCAATTCGGTCTTGGTTGTTGAAGGGAGTCGCCAGCTCCATGAGTCGCCAACTCTTTCGTGGATGACATTGAGTTCTTTTCCAGCTCGTCGTAACGTCCGTTCCGAGATCCCATCCTTTCGAGATTCTGCCAGTACCCACTTTGCTGGCATCGAAACCTTTTCCAGTTTCGAATGCAGCCATTGCTTGGCCTCGGCTCTGGGTGTCTCGTCCGATTCGCCAATGTCGTCAGCCGAGACAAGCACCGCATCGGAATTCCATATACAACGTCCGTCCTCTATCGTGAACGATAAGCCAGTGCATGAAGCCAAGTTATTCTTGATCGGAAGGAATAACCTTTGCTTTTCGTCATCGGGATCCTGCGCCACCAAATACGCTGATCTTGCTGCCGCAACAAAGGCGATTGAACCGATAATTGCGTTGATGGCTTTAGCCTGTCCTTTCGACAGGTGTGTGATTCCAAGCAATGCTACTCGTCTTCGTTCGGCTAGCTCGCACAACGGTCCAAGGACAGATCTAACGCTTGCGTTTACATGGCTATCGCAACCCGACCCCATGAATGCTGAAATCGGATCGATAATGAACAATCGAAGATCTGGCTTGCTTTCGAAAAAAGCTTCCAGTTCCGAAAGGTGATCCTTTAGGCTTAAGAATTCAGTCCGATCTTTTCCACGAACACCGTCGATGTGGAAGACGTTAGCAACGTCAGCGCCTGCCGCGTCAAGCCTCGGCCTGATTGTGTCACCAGCGCCGTCTTCAGCCGTCAGAATTCCAACCTGGCCGAGTGGCGGCTTGGATCCATCGCAAAACGATGAACCTGTTGACACCTTGCTTGCGATGTCGATGGCACAAAAGGTTTTTCCGAGTCCTGGCTGGCCAGCCAAAAGGCTAAGCTTGCCAATGGCTATACGATTGTGCCATAGCCATTCGACTGGTTGTGACTCAATCGTACTGTAAAGCCTTGCCGCGATCTCTCTTGGCTTGCTTGGCGTCGCTAGTGCTGGTGGCTTGCTGTGTTCTCGATCGCTAAGCTTCGTTATTACTTTCAATACCTCGTCCTGCGATACGACTGGCGTGCAACGATTAGCCCAAGCCAAAGCCTGATCGACTAACGCAGCGTTAACGCCATTGGTGGCGATATACCTTCCGACTAATTCGCAAAGCTTTCGGTTGCGTCCGCCTTCGCTCTCGCCTGGGTGGCTTTCGAGAGTTGAAATAGTGTCCGTCATTTCGAACGTCATACCATCGCCAGCCGAGTCGCCAACTAAGGCTAGCGATAGCCATTCTGGCGCGTCGGCAATGCCAACCTGGCTTGGATGGCTGATCCATTCGTAAGATACACCGCTGGAATGATTTGAAGGCGGAAAGATACTTTGAGCGCCCGCGTTATCAGTTCCAAAACGGATCTCAAGCCCGCGCCAATGTACGACGGCTTTCGAGATCGCAAGCGAAGACGGAAATGCGAAAAGGTGGTGAACCGATCGCTTGCTTCGGAATGAAGGTGTCTTGATGTCGGCAAGCAGCTCGATCGCAGTCGCCTTTCCCTCGTCGCCATCGTACTCAATGTCGATCAAGTTGCTCGCTGGCCCAAGGCGAACGCCAAGGTTTGAGTCCGGCCAGCGTGTGAACCAATCGGCAACAACCAATTCGTTCTTCGAAGCCTTGTCCTGCCATTGGTTTAGCCTTGGGTGTTTGCCTGGCGATTTGCAAGCAGATCCTTTGGTGCAAGTGCATGCGCCACCTTCGCCAACGCCATAGCATGGCACTACCTGCCAGCCTATCTGGCTGTAAAACTTCGCTTCATCCAGCTTTTTTGATATACTATTCATCGTGAATCTTTTTTCGAAAGGGAAAAAAAGCTACCGCTAGCGTCAACTAGCGGTAGCATCACCCGTCCAATCCTTCCTACGATTGCTTCAAAAAGGTAGTGATCTTGCTGCCGCCATTGTCAGTGGCTTCAACCAAGATCGTTCCTTTCTCGCCAAGGTAGGCGTCGAATCTAAAGCGCTCGCCCGTAGCAACGGGTGAGCCTTTCAAAGCAACAGCGAACTTCCCCAACGCTGACTTTGGCGTTAAGTTCGCCGCGCAGATTCTGCCGCCTTCGTTGCCAGCCTCTGGCCCTGACAATACCTTGAAGGCGAGTTTTACCGCTGGCCCATAGCCTTTGTCTTCGTTGCCTTCGAAAGGCGAACAACCAACAAACTCAGCCGAGTAAGCACCTGCGGGAAGTCCACAAGATTTACATTCAAATTCCATAAAACTAATCCTTCTAAAAACAAATTGTTGTACCGAACTAGAAATGGCATCGGTACTTGCCATGTTTCGATGAATTGACCTATTTCCATAGGTCACCGATCGAAGATGTCGTCGCTATCGGAATTGGCCTATCGGTCGCCAAGCAATGGCATACGGTCCAAAGTCGTTGCGATTGTGTGCCTGACCTGCGTTCGTCGTCTTGAGCGGTCAAATACAGGCCGATCGCTAGAAGTTGCTGCCTAAGCGTTCCTGGCTCGCCTGGCGCGGGTCTGCGTGCGATTTGCGGCAGAGCGCGATAAAAACCTGAGTCTTGAATTGGCTTCGGTGGCATGTTAGAATCTTTGCACTTGTGTTGTGTCGAAATGAATCGCCAAGGTTGCTGCCTCGACGATTCGCAAAAAACACGAAAGCCAGTCGGGTTACACTGATTGGCTTTTTTCGTCGAAACGTAGTAACGATGAAGGCGATTGCATCTTGTCTGGAATCTGGCTTTTTTCTTCCTGCCATATGTGAAGGTCCGCTTGCAGATTGCGAAGTAAAGTCGCATTGCATCTCACTTTCTTCTCAGTGAGAAACTTCGCCACTTCCGACAGCGTCTTGCCTGTTAAATCTTTACGAAACTCGCAGATAGTTTCACGCAATTTCGTCCAGTCTTTTGGAGCTAAAGTTATTGAGTTGCATTTCATTTTCAGAACCCTTTCATATAGAACACACTGACATAGAACACGCCGACATAAAAAGCGGTGTCGGCCGCCGCGTGTTTTCATTTAGCTGCCCATCGTTCGCGTTCGCGCTTCGATGAACCGCGTAAGAGCTTGCGTGCTGGTGAAGATATTACGTCCGCCCAATCGAATCGCTTCCAGCTTGATGCCACCCACGCCGCGATGAATCCAACGTGTTAGTGTTCCTTTGTCGTGTCGAATGCCAGTTAGATTTGCCAGTTCAGTTCGTGCTTGCGTGAGGGTAAGAACATCCTCGGTAAGAATCCGAGAAACGACCTCGGCTGCGTTATTTGCTTTTGTTTGTGCCATGAAAAAACTCCTTGAAAACGATGCTTGAAATTGCAACGCCAAGGAGTATGGATTGGATTAGTTAGCAGTCGGCGCTAAGTGGTACTAAGTGGTTATATAGCTCGCATCTCCTTTTGTGCGTTTACTGGGAATTT
>CAMDKL010000179.1 GCA_945900945.1 Pirellula staleyi DSM 6068 | reverse complement strand
GAGAGCCTACGTGTTGCTTGTACATGCAAGCTTAGCCACAAAATCCGAAGCAGCATTTCGATTCCAGACCGCCAAGCGTAGGCCAATCGAAAAATTGTCGATCATTATTTGCGATGGTTTCTGGCGTCTGGCCTCGGATGTCGGCGTCTTCGAATCACGAAGGTTCGGCTTTCCTCAGCCGAATATTATGTCAATATTAAGTGTCAGCCTGAAGACAGGCTGACGTACGTGATTCACAGTGTCAGCCTTAAGACTGGCGATCTACATTTTATTTCAAAGTTCAATCAGTCCGACTCGACAGATGGCGGACTTCGCTCCTCTGGGTGACACTCGACCGTTCGGATGTCAGCTTGCGAACTCTGGCTACTTTGCTACACATTCCAGACATGCCAATCAAGACATCACAAGGTTCCAAGCAATTCGCAAACGAGTTATCGAGTGTTTCTGTGAATTTTTTTAATTCACACTCTTTTGATCTTTCTGATCTCGCCAACTTCATCATCGCAGCTCGAAAGGGCATTCGCGGTAGTACCCACCGGTTGCATTCACTGGGCAATCCAAACTGTCGAGTGCGCCATGGAGGAACAAGAGAGTAAAACTTCACTTCATGTCCTAGCGAAGCTAATTCGCGAGCAAGGTCACACACATGAAATCGACCACTAGTTACAATTGCAATTCGCATAAATTGAGGCAAGTTGGACAATAGCCTTTTGGACTAATCAGATCCACGTCGAATCTGCATGGTTACCGATTCGAACTCTCATAGGTACTGCATTTTCAAGGCGTATTTGACATTTGGTTCCGTGCTTCCCTACCGCCTATTCTTGATGTTACTCAGCTTTACTCGGCCCGTAGTCTACGTGCTTTCTCCGCGAGATCTGCGACTGTGCATTCCGGCCATTGATGTTGACGCCATCTCGTATAGTCGAACGGCTCTCGTAACATCAGGGCTAGGAATCGTTCCGATTCCACGAGTCCCAATTGACTACGCAGTAGCTTCATTCCATCACTTCTGAGTTCAATGTCTGTTTTCATTCGTCGGTGCCCTCCATTTGGCGGATAAAATCCACAGGATCGAGAACCTGAATTCGGCTATCGACCTTCATTTTGCGCAGGATTTGTTTGTCTGTCGTTAGAAAGCAGTCTGCACCCGCTACAATCGCAGACGCTACGTGCAAAGCTTCCATCGCCTTCAATCCTTCACTAGCAAGTGTGGTCGCAAGGATTTCCACTTTCACCGTGGTCGCCACATCAACTTCGGCCAGTGATCTCCATGCCGCAATCGCCGACTCTCTTTCTGAATCCGGATTGTCTGCATTCTCCAAATCCAGTACTGCGGACCAAATTAACGTATGATTCCGGCTTCTGATTGATTCCTGTATGGCTAATTTTGCTTCGGTTTGAAGGCGTACCAAGAGTTGAGATTGGTCATCAAACGGTCGATTGAAGCAACAGAGATCCAGGTACAATTTCATTTTTTGAACAACGACTTCGCTGCTAAATCAAATCCGCGAAACTCTTTTTCATCGGAAACGCGAGTACTGGTCGCATCAAATCCGCTTGGTCGGTCAGGCCATTAACACCCTTCGGCCATGGAATAGGCCGGGTTAGCTGCTAGATGCTAGAATTTTTTCTAGTGGGGTTTCGATTCCTAGAGGACGAGACCATTCTCGCATGTAGTCTTGGTCCAGTTCGCCTTGTACGAACAAAATATCTGCAACGTCTATCAGGTCGCGAGGGAGACGGGCTATCAGTTTCAAAAGTATTAAATCTTCCGCTGTGATTAGCCAAATCAGTCTACCCTCGACGTCTAATTGGACTTTTCGTGCAAGGATACTCGATTGGAATTCGCTTTCGGCCAGGAAGACGTCAATATCGACGCTCTGTTTCGGATCCAAGTAGGTTTTCAGCTTAATAATTGGCATGCCAGCCACGCTGTCGACCCAACCCGATCGATTAGTCTCCGGAACTGTGACGCCTCTGCTCTCCAACTGTTCAAACCAATTGGGTAGGCTCTCTCGCGACAAAGCAATTGTCAAGTCGACATCGTTCGTGGGACGCGGAATCGCGTGGGCGCGGACAGCCAAACCGCCCATCACGGCGTATTCAATCCTCTGTTCTGTTAAACAATCAACTATTTTTAGCAGGGTTGCGACAACCGGATTCATCGGCTACTGCCACGCGATTTCGCAATCGCTGTCAACATATTCGTGTTTCGCAAATCATTCTCCCAACGCAGAAGCTCGAATTTACGATCGACTTGCTGAGCTGTTCCTGACAATAATGCTCGCTCAATCCCCTCCATGGATTGAATGGTTTGCGCTAAGCGATCGCTTGGTGTCATGCGGCGGTATTGTTCTAAGGTTTCTTGGGATAACATGCGAGTTTGTCTAAAAACTTGCGAACTGTCGGCGTCCTCGAATCACGATAGGTCCGGCTGTCCTCAGCCGAATATTTGGCAGTATTGAGCGTCAGCCTGAGGACAGGCTGACGTACGTGCTATTTGAAAGCTTGATCAGTTTGACACTGCTGTGGGCGGACTAGCGTCTAGAAGCTGCTATAGATGTTCGAGTATCTCGGGTTCCTCTTTTAAGTCGATAAGTGGTTTGAGTTCGTTTAGGATGATCTCGCGGTCTAGTTTTTTGCCTCGTCGAATCGTGATGTTGTCGATATCTATTAACGTGACATCCACATCCTGAGTCACTCTGGGTTCGCCCCACCTTTGTTGCGCTGTGCCACCTATCACGCAAAAGGAATGGTTGCAACTCTCTAGGTAATTATGAAGATCAACGGCAGTCTCCCATAACGAAGCTTCAATCCACCGTTTCTCTTGTTCCGTTGGCATACGGTTTGTCTAAAAACTTGTTTCTTCTTTGGCTTGTCTGCAGAGTTCTGCGAACTCCTCTGCGTAGCTGGGATGCTTCTCCGAGAGATACTTTGCGATTTCCTCCAACTTGGAGCCATTTGCTTTTACTAATTCATTGCTTCCTCAATCTTAGCCCTTACCTCAATTGGAATTCTATCTATGAGCTGGGGGTGCGCTTCGACGAGCCGCACTAGATCGAGTAAGTCTTTCTGTCGCTTGCTGCCTCGCCGTTTTTTGTCAGCAAAAGCGGCTAGCTTCCCAGCGAGCGTATTTGCCGGCGTCGCTACCCACATTTTGATCCCGTGCACGTCCGCTTGGACCGCAGAATCTGGAAAAGTGCCATAAAATGCATCGGTGCTAATCTGGATGGTGACTTTTGACTGACCCGTCAAGTTAACGGACCAAGCGAATCGCTCGGCGCGAAAGCCAGAGTTTTCTAGCGCTTGAACACATCGCTCGACGTCGATCGCACCGATCACAATATCAACATCTGCCGTTGCCATCGGCTCCCGCGACCAGTGATTGACCGCCAGTCCACCAATCATGCACCATGATGCACCGGACTGGTTCAGGACGTCAACTAGTTTCTCTACGTCTGTGCCGCCGCCAAGCGTCTGCCAATCGAAAAATTGTCTCTCGTTCATTTGAGATGGTAGCGTGGAGTCCGGCAGCGGGTGTCAGCGTCCTCGAATCACGTAGGTTCGGCTGTCCTCAGCCGAATATTTGGCAGTATTGAGTGTCAGCCTGAGGACAGGCTGACGTACGTGATTGTTGCGAAATTCAACAGGGTTAGTCGCGCGGTTTGCGGACTTCGTTCCTCTGGGTGACATTCGACCGTTCGGATGTCACCTTGCGAACCATGTCACCTTGCGAACCATGTCACCTTGCAGACATTGTCACCTTGTAGACATTGTTGCGTTTGCGGAAAACCGGGCCAACGGAAAACCGGGCCAACGGGATATTCTTCATCGCTATTCAATCGCGTTACCATACCTCCAAGCAGGCTAGTTGCAAACGCAATTCTTGCGGTGCGCGGCAGCAAAGACCCCGCGATCGTTCTGTTTTGACGGATTGAACGGCAGACCGGGACGATGAAAAATTGCTAATGGACGATTGTCAACGAAGCTACGAAAAAGCAAAACAGCGGGTTCAGGGTTTAAGAATATAAGAAATAGCCAGGGCTATAATACCTTTGGGAAGTTTGGGCAACGAATCGAACTCGTGATCTCCGTCTCTGGATCCGAAACGCTGAAGAAATGGTGCGTGCATGATAAGTCGCATATCCAGACTTCTTCCGCCCCGGCCGCAAAGTAAAGTTGCCGCTTCATCCGCATCTCATCCGCAGTGTTGCTCGGTGAAAGCACTTCTACACAGATTTCTGGCGCTAACTCAAACGCTTGCTGGTCTTGAACCAACGTAAACCGCTCGTCGGAGTACCACCCCACATCCGCTACCTTAATGCCGTCTCTAGTTGAAATCGGACACTCAGGTAGGGTTCGACCGCCAAGCAACTGCCGAAGGCGAAACGCGATCTCGCCTTGGGTGTTGCTATGTCCTCCCGATGCAGGTGGCGTCATGACTATTTGGCCCAGTCCGTTTGTCTCTATACGATACGGTAATGTCGCTAAGCCACGATCGGCTAGTACTTGCGCCCAACGCTTTCGATTGATCTCCAATTGCTCCGCTCGCGAAGGAAGACTGATCGATAATTGCATTGAATTTAGCCTGTAAGAGATGATATCCGTTTGTATTCGATTCCCCAGTTAAAACCTGCTAAGCATCGTGCGATCTTTTATTGTCGCCTTTCGCTCTGCGAAAGAATGGAAAAACGCTACTTTCGCCGAGCGAAAGGCAACACTTATTTTCCGTACGATGCTAAACAGACTTTGGAAATTGTAAGCGACTATTTAAGGATGTCCACCAATTTTGAAACACAGAGGCAAATCGTCTTTAGGTCGCACCGGTCGCATTGCGCACAAGCTGACGCAAAGTATCCCGCAACGAGGAATGTAAGAATCGAACAAAAGCACCTATGCATAAGTTTTCGAACAAAAGGAATGAACATGGATGGACAAGATGCACAGGATGATTACCCAAGTGATTTCTCCAAACTGGTAGTCGGATCGACGATCATCCTGTAAATCCATGTTCGTTTCTCCGTTTGTGTCGACTGGTGATGGTTATGATAGTTTACTTATGTACGGGTGCTTAGGATCGCTGTGTCAGCCTGAGGACAGGATACTCGAAACTCTGGGCACAACGGGTGCTATCTGCTGCCTGGGAAAGGTTGGTCCCTTAGGGCCAATTCTAGGAATTGCTTGATCTCTTCCCCGCCACCGGCCCATACTTGATTCGCTAAACTCGAAAGAGCTTCTCGATCAATCTGTCTGTCGTTGGCTTTCATAATGCGACGCATGTCCCCAGAATCGTAGTCTCGTTTGTCTGCATCGCGATACGGAGAAACCAAGGCCGCATATTTCGACACAATGGCTGCTACTACCGTAGGGATGCGATTGCCTGAAGCTGGGTCGACGAGCACATGATGCAACAGAATGGTCTTTTGGAATTCGCTCCACGGAAGCATCAAATCGATCACCGGCTTTGGTTTTCCATCCGCGTCCAGATCATTCGGGTCCATGAATCGGACCACTTGCGAAAGCTCACGCATTTGCAACATCGGCCATCGAGCTGCAATCGCCTTCGATGCCTTTTTCTTCTGGCTATATGGCACCATGATGTCCACGTCCTGCGTTGCACGGGGCATCGGCATGTAGCCGACATAGCCATGCAGACCCATCAGCACCCAATTGCTGACTCCAGCCGCTTCGATACAGTCCATTACTTCTTGAGGGGTTACGTCCACAGCAGTTCTCCGATGCGTTTGACGATAGTCGCTAGTCAATCGTGTCGATGTTCGTATCCCATAGGCATGTCCCGAGGGGGACTTGGGATTGGTCGCGTCAACACCCGCAAATCCATCCTCCTTTAGCAAGATGGCATCGCGAATCGAATTGTCGCTAGGTGTCGTCACGGGGAGTCGGCAAGCTGTTGGGGTCTGAATTAAAGGCTAGCTGCAAGGCTTAGCTCACTGCTGCATTATAACATAAGAGCATTGTCCCCGAATTGAAAAAAACGGCATGGCTTCGATGGTAAAAAGTCAATTTTTACAGGAGAGAAGCAGATGGAACAGAGAATGCCGAACGAGCAAACCAGGAAATAATGTCACGTGGAGACGCGAAGTCGCGGAGAAACTCGGGACAACTTCAGGACCATTGAAACCGCAGATGAACCCAGATGAACGCTGAAAATTTTGATTGCAATGCTAAGCGTTGGGGGTAGCGTAGGGGTAGAGGGTTCAAAAATGAATTATCTGCCTATCTTCTCTTTCCATGCGTCGACGATTTGACCGATCGTGCTCTCCAGCGAATGCGTGATGTCCCAACCTGGATAGTGCGCTCGCATCTTCCGCAAATCACTGTAGTAACATATGTGGTCGCCTATCCGATTTTCGTCCACATACACGTACTGCTGAGCCTTGCCAGTAAAAGTCTCCGTGATCTTGAACGCTTCCAAAATCGAACAACTGTTCGCTTTCCCTCCTCCCAAATTGTAGACTTCGGCGCATCGCGGTGTTTCAATGAATGCCGACATGAACTTGGCGACGTCCTCAGCGTGAATATTGTCCCGAACTTGTTTGCCTCGATAGCCGAAAACGCGATACTCACGACCCTCGAGATTGCATTTGACGAGATAGCTCAAAAAGCCGTGCAGCTCTACGCCGGAATGGTTTGGACCCGTTAAACAACCACCGCGAAGACAACACGTCGGCATGTTGAAATAGCGACCGTACTCCTGCACCACGATGTCAGCCGCGACTTTCGACGCTCCGAACAACGAATGCTTCGATTGGTCAATTGAAAAATTTTCAGCGATCCCGTGCTCATATGCTGGGTCTGCGTAGTCCCATCGCGTTTCCAGTTCGGCAAGGGCGATCGAGTTGGGACGGTCCCCGTACACTTTGTTCGTTGACATGTGAACGAATGGCGATTCCGGACAGGCCTGCCGGACCGCTTCAAGCAGATTGAATGTGCCGACCGCATTGGTATCGAAATCGTCGAACGGGATCGCGGCAGCTCGATCGTGGCTGGGCTGGGCTGCCGCGTGAACGATTGCGTCCGGGCGAATAGTGCGAACGAGTTCAAGGATTCCGTCGCGGTTACGAATGTCGATTTCGTGATGCTCGAAGCCAGCAATTTGCCGTTGTAGACGCGACTGGTTCCATCGCGTGTCCCCCTGTGGACCAAAAAACACGGCCCGCTGATTGTTGTCAACGCCGTGGATCTTCCAGCCCTTTAAGCCAAAATGAGAACAGACTTCAGAACCAATTAGGCCGGATGCGCCCGTGACTAGAAGTCTCATAAATTTACTGTTTTTCTTAATTCTTAGTAGCGATTTGGCCTGTTTTTGGGTCCAATTTTAAATTCAACTGCTCTCGGTCTGCAACATTGAATATAAATCCGTTAAACATTTCGTCAACCGTTTGAACTCCGTAGCGAACGACTCGGGTCGGGTCGGGGTTGAACGCGTTAAATGCGGAGTTGTCGAAGTGAGCGACGGCTTCTACGGTCGTGCCTGCAACGAGATGCTTGTCCCCTGCCTTGATCTCGTGTCCAAGCTGCCATTCAAAATTGTATTTCGGAATCTGCAACAGCGTTTCCCGGGATCGGCTTACCAGCGGCTACGTCCCCGGCTAAGCATCCTGTCTCCACCCATCGCAATAGAGTTTGGAGTTCTTTGCGAGTTAACGATGCATCGTTCTGAAAAACGCCGTGGTTCTTGCTGGCGTACCACGGTGGCATCGTCTGGTCGCGAACCACTTCGGCAATCATTTGAGCATTCGCTGTCGCGTCGTCGACGGAGAGCAAAGAGAATGGCGCGGAATTTTCAGGACGATGGCACTTTGAACAGTATTGGAACAGAATAGCGTCGACTTCGCCATGGAATTTCAACTCGGGTTCAATTGTGTCGAGTTTGGAAATAGGTGACCCAATATCTGGCAACCTAGTTTCGATTCCATAACTGTTCGCCGGAAACGCATGTGAAAGTAAAATAACACCGACGGCGAGGGTTAAGACACGAGAGCGGAATGATATCTCATTAAGTTTCGTAGGGTCCTGTGCATCCTGTCAATCCATTTGTAAAAAAACCGGTATTGAATACTATGCTTTCAACCAAAACTTGCCCAATGGATCATCTGCAACGGTTGGCCTGCTGTCAACCTACACTCATGTTGGTATATGCTCCGGAAAATCTAGTAGAAATTAATGCCGTTGAATCGGATGGTGGACGCCATCTAGGTTATTATCGGGTGGTCGGCCGTCGTCGTTCAAATGTGCATTTGAACGAAACGATTGTTTCCGTGCCATCGAGCGATTGCGAGAACCCATTGCTGCGTACTAGGCCAGAATATCCTTGACTACTTTCCCGTAAACATCTGTCAATCGTTCATCACGCCCTTGGTGGAAGTATGTCAACCGGGTATGGTCCATGCCCATCAAGTGCAGGATGGTTGCATGCAAATCATGTACATGCACCTTGTTGGTTTCCGCTGCAAAGCCGAGCTCATCTGTTTCTCCATAAGTCATTCCGCCCTTCACTCCACCACCCGCCATCCACATGGAGAAGCCATACGGATTATGATTTCTCCCAGGTTTATTAACCCCTTCGCTAAAGGGCATGCGTCCGAATTCGCCGCCCCAAACGATCAAGGTTGAATCGAGCAGGCCACGTTGCGCTAAATCTGCTAGCAATGCCGCAATGGGTTGATCCGTCTCGCCAGCATGCCGACCATGATTCTTTTCAACGCTTTCGTGTGCATCCCACGTCTCTTCTAAATGACCTCCGCCGGAGTACAACTGAATGAATCGAACACCGCGTTCGACGAGTCGCCGGGCGATCAGGCAATTGCGTCCAAACTCCGCAGTCGGCGACTGATTCACGCCATACGCAGCTAAGGTACTGGCCGTCTCGCCGCTTAGATCCACCGCGTCCGGAGTCTCCGATTGCATGCGATAAGCCAATTCGTAACTAGCTGTCCGCGATACCAACTCTGCACCACCTGGACGCTGCGATAAGTGTTCGGCATTGAACTTTGCCAGTAGGTCGAGTTGCTCGCGTTGTTGTGAGCGGGTCAGCGAACCGGGGGCTGTGAGGTCTAGAATAGGATTGCCCTGAGGGCGGAAAAGCGTTCCCTGAAACGAAGCGGGAATAAAGCCATTTGACCAATTCGGTTGTCCGCCAATTGGTCCACCGCGTTTGTCCAACATGACCACATAGCCTGGTAGATCTTGATTCTCGGAACCAAGTCCATAAGAAACCCAGCTACCTAGAGATGGCCTGCCGATAATCGGCTTGCCGGTGTTCATTTGTACCGAGGCCGACCCATGTGCGTGCGTATCTGTATAACAAGATCGAATAACCGCTAGTTTATCGGCGTGATTTCGGATGCAAGGAAAGAAATCGGACACCATGATGCCACTTTCGCCACCCGGCTTAAACGGTCGGACAGCCGGGGCGAGGAAACCGACCGCTCGTCCACCTGAGTTGATGAACTTTTTATCGGTCGGCATCGCTTTGCCAGCATGCTTTGCCAGTTCAGGTTTGTGGTCCCAAGTGTCAACTTGACTTGGGCCTCCATTCATCATTAGGAAAATGCAACTCTTTGCACTACAAGGAAAATGAGCCGGTCGCGCGGACAAAGGATTTTTTGACTCGTCCGCCATGGCGTACTGCGTAAAGAACCCGTCCTGTTCTAGCAACGAAGCCAACGCCAGGCCCGCGAATCCGCCACCCATCTGCCAAAGTGCTTGACGCCGTGTTTGGCCACAAGGAAACTGTTGCTCGCTCATGATTAATCCACGTAGATAAATTCGTTGGTGTTGATAAGAGTATGACAAAATGCCGACCAAGACGAGTGTTCCGCGTTGGTCGTGTTTGCCAACGAGGCTCGAAATCTTCGTACGAACTCGATCGACGCCTGTTTTTCGCTGGCGGTCGGTCTGCGTGCCAAAGCAATTTTCCATGCGGAAACCACTCGGTCGTCCACTCCAGGTGCGGATGCCATGACGCGTTCAGCCATGGCGGTGCTTTCTGCGTGTACCCATTCGTTATTGAGGAGCGTAAGTGCCTGTGGCGCCACGATAGAAACGTCGCGCTGTCCCGTAGGGGCGGTTGTGTCGCAACTATCAAATACCGCCATCATCGGGACAGCTAACGATCGTTTTGAAAACATATAAATGCTGCGGCGCCGCGTTTCGGCAGCGGAAGAAGCCTTGTAGGCCCCGGACTTCATCGACAATCCCTCCAACGCTTCATCGCTAATCGGTGCCATGAAACTAGGACCAGCCAATCGCATTTCAAGTCGACCGCTACATTGCAAAATGGAGTCGCGGATCTGTTCCGCGTCTAGTCGTCGACGCTCTGCCCGCCACCAAAATCGATTGGCTGCATCTTTTTCGGCATATTCGGATTGCTCCGGATGTGTCGAACTCTGACGATAAACATTCGACATGACGATGAGCTTATGTATCCGCTTGAGTTTCCAGTCGCCAGCCATCATGTCCGTCGCCAATGAGTCCAACAGCACAGGGTGGGTAGGCGGATTGCCAAGGAAACCAAAATTGTCCGGGGTTCGCACAAGTCCTTCGCCAAAGTGATGCTGCCACAGGCGATTGACGATCACGCGGGCCGTCAATGGATTCCGCTTGTCGACGATCCACTGTGCCAATTGCAAACGTCGGTGAGCGGTCTTGGCTTCAGGCGGCGACGAGGCAAACACGCGATCTAAATCCGCTGATCCGCTCAATGACCCTGGTGCCACGATTTGCATCGGTCGATGGATGTCCCCTTTTTTTAACAAATGCAAACTCGGTGGCTCGCGTCCAAGGTCCGTCCAACCCAGGACATCAAAACCAAGCTCTTCGAGGGTAGGACCGCCATTCCATTCGCGTTTGCGGTGTGCGACCGGACCACCCCAAAAAGCCGCTGCAATCCGATAGTAATCCGTTTGCGGAATCGCATCGAACTTGTGGTCGTGACAACGAGCACACTTGACAGTCATCGCCAAGAATGCCGTAGTGGTTGTATGGACCATGTCTTCCAACCTTTCGTACTGATACTCGCTCGGATCGTTCGGTTCGTCATCCCAGGTCCCAAGACGCAAAAAACCAGTTGCGATCACGCTCGCTTCAGAACGGTTTGGAATTTCATCGCCAGCTAATTGCTCGGTCACAAACTGGTCATAGGGCATATCCGAATTGATCGCTTCAATAATCCAGTCTCGATATCGCCAAGCGTTCGGTTTAACGGCATCGCGTTCGTAGCCGTTGGTTTCCGCGAATCGAACTAGGTCCAGCCAATGCCGCGCCCAGCGTTCACCAAAATGCTTGGACTCGAGCAACCTGTCGACAACATGTTCATAAGCGTCCATCGAGACGTCTTGTTCGAAAGCAGCTACTTCCTCGGCGCTGGGTGACAGACCGATCAAATCAAAAGTCACCCGCCGCAAAAGCGTACGACGATCAGCGGGTGGGGCGAGGCTCAGTTGCTGCTCAGTCAACTCCTGCTGGATGAGTTGATCGATTGCGTTGCTGCCGTTTGATAGCGATCCGAGGAGAGGCCTCTTGATTGGCTGCCAGGCCCACCAGTCGCGACCTGCTCGCTTGGCCGTGGTGCGCTCGAAAGGATCGAGTACTCGACTAGCGGGCCACTTCGCGCCAGACGCATTCCAAGATCTAAAAACCGCCAACTCGAGTTCTGTTAGTACTTGGGGCTTTCCGTTCTTTTCGGGAGGCATTTCACCGTTCACCAACCGCTTCACCAGCAAGCTTGAATCAGGATTCGATTCGATTGCCAAACCACTGTCACCTCCTCGCATCAGCGATTGGTAATTGGTAAGATCGAGGTCGCCGCTTGGATCAACTGAGCTATGGCATTCTAGGCAGCGCTGCACAATGAGCGGAGCGACATCTCGTTCAAAATCCGGTTCATCTCCCAAAACCATATTGAACACGACAAGGATTGGCGCAATGTTACAAGCCCAGCGCGCGAGCGAGTGATCCAGCAATCGCCCGATCCACGCGATGGTGCGTCGGGCTTGTATTTGTGCAATGATTAACTGCGAATGGTTTACTTCCATAAGCCTAAATCCCTGTGTAGTTGAATGGAGTTATCCTGGCCAATTCTACCTTGATCGCGTCCGAAACGTTCAGCGTTTGGATGAATTCTGAGATGGTGCTGGCGTTGATTGTCTCATTGGTTCGCGTCAAGCCTTTGAGCGCTTCATAGGGCTCCGGGTATCCCTCACGTCGCAGAACGGTTTGGATCGCTTCGGCTACGACCGCCCAATTCGCTTCGAGATCCGCGTGGATGGCTTTCTCATTGAGAAGTACTTTGTCCAGGCCTTTTACGATCGACTTGCAGGCAATGAGCGTGTGTCCGATCGGAACTCCGATGTTGCGCAGGACCGTCGAATCCGTCAGGTCCCGTTGCAAACGCGAGATCGGAAGCTTTGCACTGAAGTGCTCGAACAAGGCATTTGCAATTCCCAAATTGCCTTCCGCATTTTCGAAATCGATTGGGTTCACTTTGTGTGGCATCGCCGACGAGCCAACTTCGCCTGCCAGGATCTGCTGCCGAAAGTAGTTCATGGAAATATAAGTCCAAAAATCCCGGCAAAGATCGATCAGGATGGTATTGATCCGTTTTAAACCATCGAAATA
>CAMDKL010000178.1 GCA_945900945.1 Pirellula staleyi DSM 6068 | reverse complement strand
GTTTGGGATCAAACGTGTCGACATGCGACGGACCTCCCTTCATGAACAAAAAAACAATTCGTTTCGCGCGTGCAGAGAAATGCGGTTTTCTAGCCGCGAGCGGATTGGACGAAAGAACACCTCTTGCGGATTGAACGTCGTCGGCGAGCGCAGCATTCATTAGCGAACGGAACGCGAGATATCCGAAACCAAGCCCGGAGTTTTGCAACAGCCATCTACGGTGTCGGAAGGTGTCCATAATGATCGATGACATTGCATTCAACCCGATAACCTAGTTGATAAAAATCGATTCGTTGCACAATAATAGCGAGTGACAAAGCTGGTTCCAACGATCCTGCGCAGCGCCAACGCTATTTGGTTTAACCCCGTCCTCTAGGAAGGAAATCGCACGTGAAACCTCATTGGACAAAGGCTTGCGTCCTAAAACAACTCGATAGAGGTTTTCGATACGAATTGTGTTGTCGGTAGAGTTGGAAAAGAGCGACGCACCAAGATGCTTGGCAGAGTTCATGACCAACTCCGAATTCATCATAAGCAACGCTTGGGGAGCGACAATTGTCGTGTTGCGACTGCCCGTCGGCATCGTAGGATCGGGGAAGTCAAACTGTTCAAAAAGGGTGTAGAGATTATTGCGAACGACAGGCAAGAACGCTGCGCGTTTACAGCTTTCATAACGCGTATTATCGATCGAGGTATGATCGAATACAAACTGGCGGTTTCTCAACGGAATGCTTTTCCCTCCGATCGCCATATCGAGCATACCTGAGATGGCGAGTAGAGAATCGCGTATCTGCTCCGCATCCATTCTCTGCTGTGGAAATCGCCACAACCATCGATTCTCTGGATCCGCAAGGGTAGCGCCCGCGTGGTTTGGGTGCTTAGTGCTCATTTGATACGTGTTGGAACGCACGATCATTCTGTGAAGCTCCTTCGTCGACCATCCGGACTCGATGAATGACCTAGCAAGAAAATCGAGTAGCGCTGGATGCGAAGGCCGGTCGCCGAGTGCTCCAAAATTCTCGGTGGTTGCCACAATTCCTGTGCCAAAATGCCAACGCCACAAACGATTGACAAAGACACGCGATGTCAACGGGTGACTCGGGCTTGTGATCCAGCGGGCCAACTCAAGCCGACCGCTTTGTTTGCGTGGCAGAATCGGCGAATCACTTGCTGCTCGCATGACCTCTGGGAAATTGCGAGGGATCGTTTCCCCCAAATTGCGATGGCTACCACGGATATGGATAGGCAAACCAGGTAGCACCTGCTGATCGATGACCCCCATTACGGCGGTTTCATCCAATGCAAAACTCTCGACAAGCCTCGCTTTCGTCGCTAAGGCGTGAATTTCCTTTAGTGCTGCTTCATCCAATGCAAACTCCGGCTTCGGAGGTACGGCTAGGAAGCCCGTTAGGTCGTAGAGTGCGATGCGCGCGGACTCAAGCGTCGGATCGCTCAAACTGCTGGCTTTGGGATCTTTTTGTCTTGCTTCAGCGAGCGCTTCTTCGGCTCGTTTGAATAGATTTCTGTAATGGTCTTCTATACCAGAACCGTCGTTGACGCTTGCCAAGCCATGCCATTTTGTAAAGAGTGGGTGATCGGGATTGAACGCGAGAAAGCGACGGCAATGAAACAAAATGCGAGGGTGCAGTCCGAGTGGTTCTGCAATGGTAGCCACCTCATGAAGTGACATTTCCGGCGTAATACGCATGGAGGCCATCAAGTATTCCGTCGCCATCGATCGCGTCTGAGTTCTGAGTTTCGTATAGGCTTCCGACTTGGCCTTGGAGTGTGCCGCTTGATGCTTGGCGATCTCGGCATTGACACCCTTGAGTGATTCTTTTTCTGCGGCGGAGGCAAAGGAAATTTCATTCCAATGCTTGATCGCACCTGTATTGGTCGGACCAAAAGTCTGTGTGCTCTTGAGAATTGCAGCGAGTGCGTAGTAGTCCGTTTGTAGGATAGGATCGAATTTGTGATCATGGCATCGAACGCAACCGAAAGTCATTCCCATGAATGCTTTGCCCATCGTATCGAGTTGCTCGTCTACTGTGTCCATGTTCAGCTTCTCACGATCTGGCTCGGCAAGCACTTTGGCACCGAGCACCAAGAAACCGGTGCCAGTCTTGGATTCCCGATTGCTATTGGGGATCAGATCGCCTGCGAGTTGCTCGACTAGGAACGCATCGACCGGTTTGTCTGAATTAAAGGACTCGATGACATAGTCTCGATATCGCCAAGCGTTGCCGAAAGCAATGTTTTCATCCAATCCATTCGAGTCAGCATACCTAGCTACATCCAACCAGTGTCGTCCCCATCGCACACCGTATTGCGGAGATCCCAACAGTCGATCAATTACAGAATCGTATGCGTTGGCTGAATCATCGGAAACGAATGCTTCCAATTCATCTGGCGTAGGAGGCAGGCCGGTCAAGTCGAGAGTGATTCGGCGGATCAAACTGGTTCGGTCGGCAGGCGAAGCCGGTTCAAGTTGATTTGCCTCGAGCTTTGCGAGTAAAAAAGCATCGACTGGAGTTGCCACCCAGCCTTTATTCTTAACTGGCGGGATTGATACCGCAGCAATCGGATGCATCGACCAAAATTCGCGACCTGCTTCGACGGTCATGCCTGTGGGACTGGGTGCAGCAAGGTCGTTTTGCTTGGCACGTGGATCAGGTGCTCCCATCGAAATCCATCGCTCAAGAACTGCGATTTCGGTCTCAGATAGTGCCCCCTTGGGTGGCATTTGCAGGTCCGGGTTTTTGTAACGAACCGCTTGAATTAAGAGACTGTTCTCGGGTTCCCGTTGCCGAATCGCCGGTCCAGAATCGCCGCCCTTAAGCACTGCCTCACGGAAATCAAGTTGCAGTCCACCGTTGTTTTCTTTACCGGAATGGCATTCGTAGCAATGGGCAACTAGTAGTGGCCGCACGCTTTTCTCAAAGAATTCTATCGCTGCAGGATCAGGCACCGACTCTTGGGCATAAGAGACATAATCCGTCCAGCAAACGACAGCCAACGCGATCCATAAATGAACTAACGAAATCAGCTGATTCGAGCGCACTTGAGTCAATTCCGGAGGGTAAATCATCAGCCTGTACTTGGTGTAATAAAATTTTTTGGGTTGTACGAACGGATCTTGGCGGCAAGCTAGCAATATGAGCCCAATGCCACTCACTTTAAACAATTGTCGTTGTCCTCGGGCTTCGTATTAGGCGAATTCGCCAGTAAATTTAGGCCCGGGGCTAGCGCCCGCCGGTTCACGAAATCGCAAAGTGAGTGCCATTTGGCTAACGCCCAACGGCTGATTACTAAAGATCGCGTGCAATATCCAGGCTAGCGCCTGCGGCTCAGTTTAACTCCTAATTCCTAGTTCGCGGTTACGGGCTTCGCTTCGGTTACGGGCTTCGCTTCGGGGTTCGGCTTCACTTCGGGCGGATCAGGGTAGAGCCATAGCGAAACACGGTACGGCCAGGGATGGGTCCACGGATTTGGCCATGGAATCGTGGCCGAAAAAATGCTGATCAACAATAACAGGCTCGTGAGCTTGCGCAACACGTGCGAACGGCCTGCCATTTCAACGGCGGGTACACACAGCCACAACCAAGCAGGCGCAAGCCAAAACACCCAACGGAACCCACTGCAAACTCCGCCGTAGTTGCGATCCTCGACTGGGCGTGTTGCATAAAAAACAAAACAGGCGAGCGACACTGCGATGAATGCGAGTGCGACACCTGATTCCGAAACAAGCAGGCCTTGCCATCCGCGATTCGAGTTTTGTTTTCTTAAAATCCAAAAAGCGGCACCTGGGATTCCTAACAACCAAAATGGGGTCAATGAAAAGATCCCGTGATGCCCGATGGTGAAATGCAACGCATACAAAAATTGATCCTCTTGACCTCGGTCTACACCCTTCTTATTGCCAGGCAGCCAATAGGACTTTGGAAAGTCATACCAATCATCCCATTCGTAAATGGACCAGCCGTCATTCGCGGACTGAATAGCCACCCGCTGGCCTGCAGTATCGTCAATAAGCTGCAGCACGCCCGTTAGCCGAGCTGGAATGATGGTTGCTTTGTCGGTGAACGCATAGCTATGTTTGTTGGCTTGATCCATTACGGAATTAATCGCGGGCGATTCCTCATTTTCTTGTCCTTTCGGAATGGTAGCAATCAATGCCCCCAATCCCCTGTGTGAATACGGTGGTTTCCAATCTTGATGCGCCCAATAATTGGTTGCTAAAAATGCCACTGCCACACCAGCAGTTGCAACTCCGTAGCCTAGCAGGAATTTTCGCCAATCTATCGCCAGCAGGATCGCTCCGGCAGCAGCAGCCCATGCCAATGCTGGCAACTCGCATGCGACGGCAAGTCCTGCACACAGTCCACATGCGATCCAAGTCCACCATGATCTACTTTTCCCGATCTGGAAGGCGCGAACAATTTGCCACAAAAGACCGAGACTTAGTGCAAAAAACAACGCTCCATGCAAGTGGTTATTAAGCGTCGCCGCAAAAGTAGAAAGGAACGTTCCCCATAGTGCCATGTTCAATAAAATGAAGCGAGACCAAGCATCCGAGACGTTTTCTTCCAACCAAAAGAAAAGCCAAATCCACCACAATGCCAGCGGCAAAACATTGACTAGGATCATGACAGTCCTTCCGATCAAGAACGGATCTTCGGTCAGTTTCTTCCTGAACAGAAGTGTTACCGGCTTGCAAACAAGTGCGACCATGGCCGTAAGCAACGGCGGCTTGCTCGAGTAAAAGTGCTCCTTGCCATCTGCTCCACGATGCCGAACGATGTCGATTGAGTTCCAGATCTTGGATTTTCCTTTGCTATCTAGAATGTCTGCAACGCGATCGATCTCCCATTTCCCGTCTTCAGTCAAGGCAGCGATGGCGCACCAGCGAGAACGGTCGTTCGCGCTGAGAAAGGGAAGTTCGCCATGAACCGCTGACATACCGAGAATTCGCGCTAACTGAATCACGGTCGCGATCCCGATCAATAGCCAAGCGACGTCCTTGTAACGCCAAGATTTTGACTCAGTGGCTTGAATGACTTGACTCACGATTGTATACCTAGCGGATCGAGTTGTTCACGAGTTGGAGCCAGACTCTGTGCGTCATCAGCCTGGGTTGTCGTAGCTATCGAATAGGGAGCTGTTCTACAACCGGAGTTGGCCACGACCAATTCCGCGAGCAAGCCGACGCCAATCATTTGCGACCCGAGTAGGAATAGAACCATCGTTAAATAAAAGACGGGGCGCTCGTGCAAATGGATTGGTTGCATACCCAAATCAAGTCGGCTAATTGCCCAAATAGTCATAAGCCCGATGAGCAACACACCCGCAGTAGCGCTCGCTGCCAAGCCAATGCCGCCGAGTAGGTGCTGTGGTCGATATCGAAACCGGGTCAAGAAGACGACCGTAAACAGATCGAGAAAGCCTTTTAAGATTCGGGAGACTCCATACTTGGACACGCCATGGATACGAGGATGATGCTGGACGGCGATCTCTGTAACGCGAAATCCGCGCGCCGCAGCGAGAACTGGGATGAAGCGATGCATTTCTCCGTAAAGTGTAATCTCATCCAGGACCTCGCGGCGATAGGCCTTAAGACCACAATTAAAGTCATGCAAATGAAGTCGAGTAAACTTCCTGAGAATTCCATTGAATACAAGTGATGGCCATCGTTTGTGCCAAGGATCGTATCGTGTTTGTTTCCAACCGCTGACAACGTCATGGCCTTTGTCGAGTTTCTCGATGAGCCGAACGAGTTCCTTTGGATCGTCCTGTAGATCGGCATCCATCGTGACCAGGAACTGTCCCTTGGCAACGGCGAACCCTGCAGCGAGCGCGGCCGCTTTGCCGAAATTGCGTCGGAAGCGAATTCCATGAACTGTTGGATTTTCATGGCTGAGTTTCTCGATTATCGACCACGACAAGTCGTTGGATCCGTCATCGATCAATAGAACTTCGTAGACACCCAAACTATCCGCCTCCACGGAATGCTGGATTTGCCGAATGAGTTCCGCCAACGAATCTTGTTCATTAAATAGTGGGACTACGATCGATATCATTTAGTTTAAAGGCGGGAGACTGCTGGAGGGTTTACGTGTGCGAATCTGAGATTTTCCGTGAAACTCACTGTGCGTATTGTAACTAAAAACTCTCGGGAAAGTGACCTCGATTTGAATAATCCGATCCGCAGCGTTGGGCTTGAATCGTGGTTGATCCGGCTAAATCTTATGCATCGTCAAAATCCTCACGGACAGCATCTCCTGGGCTTTCTACCATTTGGCAATAACTGTCGTAACGTCGCGTATCCAGTCGACCATCGGCCACCGCATCCTTGACCGCGCATAGATTTTCGTGAATATGAGAGCAATTGGGATATCGGCAGTTCGATGCAAAAGGCCGGATATCACGAAACAGCCCCGACATTTCACTCGGTGCAATATCCCAAAGCTGGAATTGCCTGACCCCAGGCGTATCAATCATCGAGCCACCATAGCTAAGCGGAAAGACCTCGGCTGTCGTAGTGGTATGCTTGCCCTTTTGATTCTCTAGACTCACGGCTTGGACGCGTTGCTTGAGGCCTGAATCCAAAGCGTTCAATATAGACGACTTTCCTACACCGCTTTGTCCGACTACGACGCTGTTACGGTCTCGAGTGATTGCGCGGAGCCGTTCGATTCCCCAGCCCTTGGCCGCACTCATCATGACGACTCGATAGCCCATCTGTGCGTAGGTGCCAATGAGCGGCTGCAAAGCAGAAACATCTATTAAATCACACTTGTTGATGCAAACGCATGCATCGAGGTGGTTCTGTTCTGCGGTGGCTAAAACGCGATCGATCAAATTCGGCTTGATCGAGGGTTGGGCAGCACTGGTCACGATGAGCAACTGATCGACATTGGCCACCATGACATGGCGACGTTGCTTGCTGGTTCGGCTCAGCGTCGATCGCCTCGGATCAATCCGAACGATCCATCCTTGAGTGTTCCCCTCTGGCAACAGTGAGACTTTATCGCCTGCGACAAGCACGTGCCGCTGATCGGTCGCCATGTTTTTGAGAACCCGTCGGACAGCACACCGAAAAATGCGTCCGTCAGCCAATTGCACGATCGACTCGACACCGTGCACTTTTAGAACGAGTCCACTGAGTGTTCGCTGAGCATTGATGTCCAAGTCGACTTGACCAAACGCATCTGTTCCACCATTCTCGATCAGATTGCCTTTGACGGTTCGATGTCGTGTTTGCTCTCCCTTTCCACTGACCCGTTGGGATGCAACGGTATCGATATCCTCGCGATCTGCGGCAAAATCGCTGGTTAGATCCGCATCTCTTGCATGAGATTGATGTTTCTTTCGAAACTCGATTCGGACCTTATTGGATTTTTTGCGAGCCATACTTGCTAGGTCGCGCTGACGACTTCCGTCGTTGCGGATGGGGACTGTCGCCTAACGTGAACACTTGGTCCTATCAACTCGGTAATCTCTTTTTCGTCGAGCTCTTCGCGTTCCATGAGCGCATCCTTGAGTCTCTCCAGCTCTTCGCGTCTGGAGTGAAGCATATCGGCCGCGCGTCTGTCCGCAGCGCGCAATGTATCGCCTACCTCCGAGTCAATTGTTTCTTGGGTGCGTTCGCTGAACTGACGCTGCTGGTGGATCTCGCGTCCGAGGAATGGATCACTGTCCGAAAGTTTGTAGGACACAGGGCCTAGCTTGAGGCTCATGCCCCAATGTGAAACCATTCTTCGGCCTAGACTCGTTGCTCGCTCCAAGTCGTTTTCAGCTCCGACCGACGTCTCATCGTAAATGATTTTTTCGGCAGCTCTACCCGCTAGCAAGACTACTAGTTGGTCACGAAGCTCGCTCTCCGACATGTTCATTTTATCTTCGTTTGGCAGTATTTGAGTGCTACCAAGCGATTGGCCGCGTGGGACAACGGTTACTTTGTGAACTCGCTGCGCACCTGGCAAAAACCAGGCCGTCAAAGTATGCCCGGCTTCGTGATAGGCAGTCTTTTCCTTTTCGGCGGGCATTAAAACTTCTTCGCGTTTTGCACCCATCAGAACCTTGTCCCTCGCATAGTCGAAGTCCGACATACTTACGCGAGTCTTGTCATGACGAGCTGCCCATAACGCAGCTTCGTTCACAATATTGCGAAGATCTGCTCCAGTTAGACCTACCGTAGCTTCGGCCATGGTATGCAAATTCACGTCGTCCGATAGCGGCACTTCGCGAACATGCACTTTTAAAATAGCTTCACGACCCTTGAGCGTCGGTCTTCCTACGGTAATCAGTCGATCGAATCGGCCTGGGCGGAGCAAGGCTGGATCTAAGACGTCTGGCCTATTGGTTGCGGCCATGATGATGACCGAGTCCGTTGGCGAGAAACCATCCATCTCTCCGAGGATTTGATTGAGGGTTTGCTCTCTTTCGTCATGGCCACCGCCAAGACCCGCGCCACGCTGACGTCCAACCGCATCGATTTCGTCTATGAATATGATTGCCGGTGACTGTTCTTTGGCTGTTGCAAACAAGTCGCGAACTCGCGATGCACCAACACCGACGAACATCTGAATAAACTCGCTGCCATTGACAGAAAAGAACGACACACCAGCTTCGCCCGCGACTGCCCTGGCCAGAAGTGTTTTGCCTGTTCCGGGCGGTCCATTGAGTAGGACACCCTTGGGAACGCGTCCTCCCAGTTTCTGAAATTTTTCGGGCGACTTGAGAAACTCGACGATTTCTTGTAGGTCTGCTTTGACCCCTTCAAGACCTGCGACGTCATCAAACGAGATGCTTTGGTCCGAAGCCTCAAAACGCTTAGCGGTCGATTTAGTAAAGCTGGTCAGGAAACCGCCCCCCATCATCGAATCGCGGCTTCGACGGAAGAACATATACAATCCAACAATGGTCACAATCAACATCGAGAGAAAAATCAGCATCATAATCGTACTGAGCGTCCCGCCAGGTACGATATCGTATCTAAAAGGATACTGCGGCTTGTCAACTGCCGTTGGGTCATTCGGGTCCACCACCTGTGTCTCAATTGACTTGGCCCGTAACGCATCGAGCTTTAAAAACAGTGCGGATTGCGTTTCAGCACCAGAAGGAATAAACAGATCGAAATCCTTCTTGTACTTTTCCTTCGATCCATCAACCCCTTCTTTGGTTTTTTGAAGCTTGCCTGAGGAGTCATAGGAAGGTGGCTTTTCAGGCGAGAAAATGAATTTGCCCTGAATATGCGATTCATAAACGGTTAATTGCTGGACATTATTTTTGTCCAGCTGTTCCAAAAAGAAGCTGTAATCGATTCGTGAGCTGGTCATTCCTGGTAGGAAAAACAGCATCGAAAAGACTGCTAGCAAAATAAGGCCAACCATCCAGAAACCCTGACCGCGTCGAGCCGGTTGATCCGTTTGGCCTTCGTTTTTTTCCTCCCGAGGAGTTTTGCTCATATTCCTATACTATCCAAATCGCCTATTTAGAAATGAAATTGGGAAACCAGGCTACCAACCTGTGTGTGCTGGTTCAGCGGATGGGGCCGCAGTCTCATATTGTAGCGGGCCGCCCAATCTACCGGCAGGGCTATCTACTTTCCACAGGTTCTATCTTGGCTTTCCCAGTGTTTTTTGGTATTTCCGATCATCGTCCAATTTATATTTTGATTTCGAGTACCAAAATGAACCTAAACACCATTCGTTCAACCGAACTCTCGACGGATTCGCTCTTTGCATTGATCGAGTCTAAATTGCATCTGCTGATTGAGATGCAAGCCATGACACTCACGCAAACCGATCTCGTGGCTCAGCACGATATGACTTCATTAATGACCCTTCTCTCCCGAAAACAAGATTTAATGGGAGCGCTAGGAAACGTTCAATCGGAACTTGCACGCTTTCAAGACCAAGATCCTGAAAAGCGATCATGGTCCAGCGAGTCCCGCCGAAAAGCCTGCCAGGAAATGGTGGTTCGCTGCGATCAATTGTTGCAAGAATTGATTGTTATGGAGGATCGCTCCCTCGGTCGCATGAATCTGCAACGTGAATCGGCAGCAGACCAGCTTCAACAAAACATCGACGCTTGTGCCATTCAGAACGCGTACCATGCGAGCGACATCGAAGAATCCTCGTTCCCAAGCTCGCTATCGATCGAGGGTTGAGCATTCCATCCACCTAAGGACTAACCATGTTTTCAACTCCATCGCTTAAAAGCCTCGAACAGACAGTAGCCTTTACAGAACGTCGTCACGTAATCTTGGCAGGCAACATTGCAAACACCGACACCCCAGGCTATCGCTCCAAAGATCTCTCCGTGGAGACGTTTCAAAAGAACTTGCGCGATGCAATCCAATCGGACCGCCAGGAACGGGACGTGTCACCAGGACTAAGGCTGAGTCTGCTTGGATCACCCAATCAAACCACCAAGTCATCGTTTGCAGATTCAAAGAAAATTACAATGGAAAGTGTTCGCGACTCCATGAAACAGATTCTTTATCATGACGGCAGTGATGACAGTCTCGAAATGCAGGTTACCCAAATTGCAAAAAATCAATCGATGCACACAATGGCCATCGCCATGATGAAGACTCAGTTTCGCCAACTGCAAATGGCCATCACCGGATCGGCCAACGTATAGGATACAGTCATACGGCTTTGCATGAATTGCTTTATTCGAAAAGACGACGCCACCAGGGTTTTTCGAGAGGTACCTGTGGCTTAGGTTCTAAATGCACTGCTTTCATAGGCTGAGTTGCAATCACATCGCCTTTTGGCTTGGAGATCGCTTTTGGCATTGCATCTCCTCCAGTAGAAAACTCCACGTGGAGACGAAGAGAGCCAATCTGAAGTACTTGGCCTGGCATCAGTGGAGCATGCTTCACACGCTTGTCATCGACATAAATTCCATTCATCGATTCCAAATCCTTGACGACCAATGTACCCTCGCCGTTGAGTGAAAACTGGCAGTGCTGGCGACTGATCGAAGGGTGCTCGATACAGACCTGGCAGTTCGAATCTCTCCCGACCACTCCTGGTGGTATCAACGTCCAGGAGGATTTTTCCAGATCATCCACGTGATTCTGAAGGATAAGTTGGTAATACATTTAGGGTCATCGTTCGAAAAAGATTTGAAAAAAACAGCGTGAGAAAAGAGGAATTCAAATCGTCCAAAAATAAAATGATAGCATTTTTGAAGAATAAGCGTGACAACAGTTGCAGGACCGAGCGACTGATTGAATAGACGAGGAATAGACGAGCTTGTTCTGTGAATGTCCATGAATGATCCGAATGGCCTGAAGTGTCAATTGAATTCCGCCCGTCCCTTTCGAGAAAAATCCTCCGTAACTTTCAGCACATATCTCAACCCAATATCAGCCTAAAGTGAAGGCTGGTCGCGGACAGATCTGTTCTGAAATCTGCGATCCTCTGCGAAATCTGCGGACGGCTAACGAAGCTCGTTTTCATCCGCAGATTGCACAGATTCTCGCAGAGTTGGAGCAGTGCCACGTGTCCCACATGTTGACACAGAATCAACGGGTTGGAAGGAAGCGGGCGATTGTACCGGGAGCAGGGCGTACCCGATTTCGGCCATTGCTTCCATCTATTCCGAATTAAGCAGAAGACTACTGCCATTCTTTAGTTCCCGGATAGTATCTGGGGAAATAGCAAATGGGGATGAATGAACGCCAACAACAATCCAGTCCGACTTAAGCGATATGAATGAATGGCTCATCCAAGTAGCGTCCGTGTTGCTTGTGTAGACGTAACTCATCTTAAGATCGTCTCCCCTCCAGTCACTAGGCCTACCAATTTGCTCGCATTCATCGAAAACACGAGAAACTGCTTTGATGAAATGCGGGACTCCCATCTCGATGCTATCGCCAATTGAATCAGCATACATGTACGCTTTCTTTTGAGCAATTTCTGGACGGTAACGCATAATTGCAATGCGCTCTAGTCGATCCCCGAGATTGCGAAAAACGAAACAATCAGGGCGTTTTGATTCCTTTGTCGGAAGGTAGATATCTTCAACCACCCATTATCCCTTTGGCAAATGTACTATCCCCAATCGAGCTACCGCAAAATCTCCGGAAATAGGATCGCCAGCCATTGCAGTAACCGCGAAAAAGATTAGCGCTTGACCAAGCCAGAGCACGCGATGGACCGCTACCGGTACGTGCAAATTCGGGGAAACTAATCACGTTCCCCAGTAAATGCTGCTATTCTCACCCCGGCCCGACCTGTGATCGACGCCGCACGTTGCTACGCAACAACTACTTGAGGCAAGATAATGACGGCTTTACAGCACTCGTTTGGAAAACTGTTCAACACTGACGGATGCTGCCAGCATCCGCTTAGAACCTGTGATCCCACTTGAAGCTTGCGACAGATCTGATTTTCAGAATCAGGGCTAGCGCTGAGGCGTTGGAGGCGCGGGGCGTGAACAGTTTGGAAAACTGTTCTACAATAAAAAAAGCCCGCAAGCATTTCTGCAAGCGGGCTTTGTGGTTGTTAAAAAATCCGGCAATACCTACTTTCGCACTGGTGGGCACTATCATCGGCTCCGAAAGCTTAACTACTGTGTTCGGGATGGGAACAGGTGGGCCTTTCGGATATGGTCACCGGGAGAGAAACACA
>CAMDKL010000177.1 GCA_945900945.1 Pirellula staleyi DSM 6068 | reverse complement strand
GCAATCTGGGTAGGACAGTCGATTCACGCGAGATAAATAAGCGTCAAATCACCTTTAGGCGTGGCAGTCATCAAGGAACTTCCGCGTGAACCAACTGTCCCACCCAGAAGTGGGTTCGTTGGTACGTTTTTATTGGCCGGTTGCCTAATGGCGGGCATGAGTGCTGATATCTATAAAATAAAAAGAGACGTTCGCAAGCATACCGACTCGCTTGATCGGATTCGAGTAGAGATTCGCATGATGGTGACTTTGAGGCGTTTAGGTCGGCTTTGGTTTTCTTTTGGTTGGTTGCTCGGTCTTTGTTTCACGGATTGCTCGGTTGCGAATTACGGCGACGAAGCGGAATTGCTCTTTGCCAAGCGACACCCAATCGATTCGCTCATCGAAGCCAAGATACCCGTCGGGGTTCAGCTAGCACCGAGGGCGGATCGACTGACGCTGCTGCGCCGGGCTTCATTTGGCCTTGTTGGTTTACCACCCACACCAGACGAGATAGATGCGTTCGTAAGTGATGCGGCGAACGATCAGGATGCTTTCATTAAAGTAGTTGAGCGATTGTTGTCATGACCACAAATTTGATCCCATCCCAACGCATGACTATTACTCGGTTCAGGCCTGTTTTGCGACAACGCAGCTTGCAGAACGGCAGGCCCCTTTTTTAGCTCAAGAGAACGTCAACAATTTCGAAGAGCGAAAGTACTTGATCATGCGGCAAGAAGAGCTCGTGGCCGACCTCCAGCGTCTGGATGAAATGCAACTGGCCGGAGCTGTCCAATGGTATGTCGACAAAGGCTTAGAGCGCAGTGGATGGAACCTCGCGTTCTCGGATGCACGGGCATTCTTTTCGAGCGGAGGAAAGAAAGCAAAACGACCAAATTTTCCAAGCGTTTTCGACATAGCGAGAAATTCGCTTCAATCCAGGAAACTGTCGGAGAATGAAGTGCCACCAAAAGGCGTTAGATTTTCGCCAAATGAATTCGGCCGAGAACGAGTTGCAAGGAAAGGTTTAGAACGACTGATATGGGAATTGGATCGATACGAGCCTTATGCACTGGCTGTCTATGCGGGACGAACACCTGAGGTGAAATCCGTCGTTCAGCCGCAGAGAATTCCCAAGGATCGGATGGGCAATGGCATTTCGGCCAGCCCATCGCCGGTAACCCGAACAACCTTGGTTCGACAGGAAAGAAGCCAACGCATCCTGAGCTACTCAATGGGTTGGCGGCAACCATGGTTGAAGATGGATGGTCGTTAAAAGCCATGCATCGGCACATCATGCTGAGCGATGCTTACAACTCGCATTGTTCGCGATGCGGTGGAAGAGAATACTGGTGAAAAGTTCATGTTCTTCGAACGGCTTAATGCTTATGCTGATTTTGTGTCGGATCTTCAACCATCCACCGGGATAACTTGGGAGCATCAAAGGGCCAATCTAGAATTCCTATCCCAATTAAATGGAAAACATCAAGAAAAGAATGCTTGGCACGAAGACCTTCTAGCCCGTATAGAAAGCTACGAGTTGGCTTTTCGAATGCAAACACAAGTGCCCGAATTGGTCGACATCAATCAGGAAGACGCTGTTACCCAATCGATGTATGGTTTGGGAAGTGGTCCAGCCGACGCGTTCGGTAGGAAATGTTTGCTTGCCAGGAAACTGATCGAGCGAGGCGTGCGTTTCGTTCAGCTCTATGCAGGTTCATGGGATAGTCACGACTACATCGAGCGGGCTCATGGGAATCTCGTTCAGCAAGTCGATCAGCCAATCGCGGCTTTGATCACCGATCTAAAGCAGCGTGGATTACTTGAGAGCACATTAGTGGTTTGGTGTGGTGAGTTTGGCCGAAGCCCTGACAACGGCGTCCGTGGCGGTACTGCTTACGGTCGGGATCACAACGCCAAGGCCATAAGTATTTGGTTTGCAGGCGGTGGTGTCAACGCAGGCCACTCGATCGGGGCGACTGATGAGACGGGAGCGGAGGCTGTCGAAGGCGTTGCGCCCGTTCGCGACCTGCATGTTACCATTCTCAAATTGCTTGGCCTAGAGGATCACAAGCTTAACTTACTACCATGCCGGCCGGTTCAAGCAACTCAGTCCATTCGGCGGTCAAGTTATCAAAGAGATTATCGCGTAGTCGGCGAGTATTGCTGCCTTGCAGGTATTGGTCAATATTCCGTGGGCGGCAATAGGCTCGATTCTAACGCTTTTGATCGTCAATCTAGTATGGTATGATACCGCCAGCGGCCAATGGTTCACGAATTCGCCAAGGCTTGCCCGGGATTTGGTTCTCGTCAGCGGACGGAGCCTCTCCCCATATTTCTTGTTTTAAGCGAACAGCATGAACTCAAACGTAAAGCAATTAGCAGCCGACCTAGTCCATGAGATTGGCAAACAGCATTCGGTCGTAGTTGCATTCTCGGGTGGAGTAGACAGCGCCGTTGTGGCTGCTGCTGCGTTTCTGGCCCTTCCTAACCATTCCATTGCCATCACTGGAGTGGGTGGTGCGGTCCCCGAGTCGGATCTGCATTCGGCTCGCAGCGTGGCCAAGTCCATCGGTATTCAATACAAAGAAATACCCACTCAAGAAATACTCAACGAGGACTATGTTCGAAACGACGGCCAACGGTGCTATTTTTGCAAATCGACTCTCTACGGAACTCTGCGAACTTGGGCTGATGCAAACCATTACCAATGTCTTATGTCGGGAACCAACCAAGATGACTTGAGCGACTATCGACCTGGTTTGAAAGCGGCGTCCGAGTACTCCGTCGTAGCGCCACTCGTAATCCTGGCAATCACCAAACAGCAAGTGCGAGAGCTAGCGACCTACTTCCAATTGACGGTGGCAGACAAACCCGCTTCACCGTGCTTAGCTAGTCGAATCGCTTATGGCCAATCGGTTACGACCGAACGGCTGCAAAGTATCGAACTGGCAGAACGGTTCCTCGAATCGCTCGGCTTCAATGACGTCCGCGTCCGTTTGCACGCAGACGGCTTGGTTCGCCTGGAATTGGGATTCAAAGACTTGCATTTGGCATGCGAACCTGCTACACGAACGACCATCAGTGCCCGAATGCAGCAATTAGGATTCAAGTTCGTCACTTTGGACTTGATGGGTCGCCAATCAGGATCGCTCAATCGAGCTTTGCCTATTATCAATCAATAGCCATTAATTACGGGCTCCAAAGGATGTTGAAGATGGTACTGTAGTGGTCTGTCCAAAGCGGAATCCCTGGCCAGTCTTGCTCGATCGTCTTTCGGCCTGTCTTGTCGCCAACTGAATTGGAAACACTTTCGAACGGTGGCACTGTCGGAGTGCGATCTAGAAAAACTTGGTCATTCGACATTACAAAATAGTGACTTCTCTCTAGCATTTCTTGATTCGAGCTCTCCTTGTAAACGCTCGTGTATTTCGAAGTCAAAACCTGTTCAGCAGCATTCTTTACGACCGGATAAAGATTTAGGTACGTATTCGTTATGTGAATGCAAATCATGCCAGCGATAGTCCCATCCGCGTTCTTCTTCAAGTGCTTGCGATAGATCTCAAATGCTTCTCGTGTCAAAAGGTGTGCTGGAACGGAATCACCGCTAAACGCGTCCAACACGATCACATCGTAATCCTGAAACGCTTCGCGTTCCATCGTCAATCGGGCGTCACCTAACCGCACTTCGATCGGTCTCCCGAGCCGCTGCTCGTAGTTTGGCAAATACCAAAAATGCTCGCGAGCGATCTGCTCTACCAAAGGGTTGATTTCATACATGACACACTCGTCTGCGGGACGCGCCCCTTCGCCAGGCCTCGCATAGGTAGCCAATGCTCCAGACCCAAGTCCCACGACCGCAAATTTAACTGGCCGTTCGCGATGCGTCTGCTCAATGCAGTAAGTAAGAGTTTGTCCAACGCCGCTATCTTTGTCATAATAAGTCAGAGGCACATCACGTTTTTTGGGGTCGGTCCATTGTCGACCGTGGAGGATACTGCCGCTCCAAAAACTACGATAACCCGAGTCGAGGCCACGTCTGACCCCGTTGTTCTCTCCGGCTGCGATCGGCTGAGTGTATTGTTTATCGGTGACCGCAACTGTGCCGTAAAAATTTCTGGCCTGAAAGAGGACCTGCTTTTTGATTCCATGGCCTAAATCGGAAACGAGCCACTCAAATGGATCGAGGCACCATCCTACAAAGCAAGTTACTATCACTATTCCGAAGCCAATAATCCATTGACTCGCAGCACCGAGCCACCGCCTTTGGATTGCGACCTTGCCTAAAACACCAGCTGCGATCAAAAAACTCAATAGTAGTCCTAACGGCCACTCATAGTACTCATCAAAGTAACGGGTCGCAATGAGTGTAATAAAGAGCCCCCCCAACGCTCCACCAGCAGAGATCCATAAATAATATTCTGTTATGTGTTGGCGATTTTCTGGACGGAGCACTACGAGCTCGCCGTGACAAACCATGCATATCAAAAACATAACGCCAAAATGCAGCAGTAGGTTTTGTACAAATCCCAGTTCCAAGTCTAAACAAACCAATACAAAGATCGCAGCAACGCACAGACCACACCATAGTTCACGAATATACCAGCGAGGATGATCGAAACAAATGATGAATGTCACGAGGTACAGTGCCAGCGGAATGATCCAAAGGAATGGAACCGTTGCTATGTCATGGCAAACATGGTTTGTCGTCGCAATGAACATTAAAGATGAAAGGGCAGAAAGCCCAACCCAGCACAGACGCTGCCACATCCAAGGGATTTTAACATCTTCATGGTCTGCCTCTGCATCCTTTGACCCGAAATCATAATCCGCCCGGCGCAACATGCTAAACCCGCAAGTGGCACAAAGTCCCGCGAAGACCCAAAATCCAATCATCCAAAAACGTCCCATCGTTCTCAATTCCATAAACGGCTCAAATACGAAAGGAAAGGATCCGAGAGCGATGAGGGATCCCATGTTCGACAACGAAAATAATCGATAAGGGGACCGCCCCGGATACGCTCGCGAGAACCACGCTTGAATAAGCGGCCCCGTTGTCGATAAAACGGCATAAGGCAAGCCAACGCACAAGGTGAGCAGCAGAAGAATCCTAATCGTTGGATCATCCGTCCCTTTGGGTTTCAGAGATTCCAAAGGTATGACAAAAAAAGCCATGAGCGACGCAAGACCGAGTAAGAAAATATGGACTCGCACTTGCTTCTGCAAGCTCAGGCGGCAAAAGAGCAAGTGCGAATAGACATATCCCAAAAACAGCGTGCATTGGAAGAACAGCATGGCGGTAGTCCAGACCGCAGGACTGCCACCAAACCAAGGCAATATAAACTTACTTATCAGCGGTTGCACTTGGAAGAGCAGAAATGCACTTGTGAAAATCGTTAGAGCTAACAAATAGCCCAAAAAAAATCGATCCATGGAGGGACGGTTAACGGATTGCGACATAAGACGTAATGTGAATTCTGACAAAACAAAAAACTATTTAAGTCCTCACTTTACCGGCCAATCGCGAACAGTACAATCACTCCGATAGTGAGAATGGTTCAGCGAATACGATTTTGATTCTTGACCGACAGTTCCTGGGCCTAACATCGTCGCGACACCCCTCCATTCCCATTCAGTGGGGAAGAGCAATGTTCTTGGCCAAAGGCTATCAACAACGCGAACCACCACCAATCGGCAATCGTTGCCAGAGTGCCGTTGATATCTGTCAGTTGGCTACTCTGCCTTCATCCAAAACGGAGCCGCAGCAAACCACGAGACGCAAGACACAAGCATAATGTTTTGCATCGGATTGGAATCCATCCAATGCATCATAAACAGGAAAGGGGGCACAATGGTGCCGGCAAGCGAAAGCCAACCGATCGGCTTAGCGATCTTACTAATCGGATTGATGACGGTATTCATAGGGAGATTCCAGTATTAGTGTTTGGGTTGTGCACTCGGTGACCATTGGCTGGAAGCCTATGCCACTTTGAGCCCGAACCATTTCGAAAGGATGACATACAAAATGCCGCATGCGATTGTGGTCGGCAATGGCAAATAGGAGGTGAAAACTTCGTGTTTGAGGTATGCATACATGGCAACGCCGACCGGAATCAACCACGCGAATAGAACGACCATGTTGAAAGATGTGCCCGATTTCAATGCCGGGTCGGTTGCGATACCAAGCCTATCTGCAAAAAAGTGATCAACGATAATGATCGCTCCGATCGGTGCCAAAATCGTTCCGAAGATTCCGAGAAAAACCAAAAAGTTCATCACAAAAGCAGGGAAGATACCAGCCCCAATGCAAACCGTACCGGCGATGAGGGTACCCATGTTTCGACTCATGCTCGGAACGATTCCTTGGATTGCTAGCCCTGCGCGATAGAGGGTCGGATTGGCGGTTGTCCAACCTGCTACCATCACACAAATCAATCCAACGTAGCCGACCGCATCGTTGACCATTGTCCCAGGATCCTTGCCCACTTTCGGATCCACGCCATGAACGCGAACCCAATAAACCAGCAACAATGCAGCACAAATCCATGCAACATAGTGTCCCAGAAACATGCCTGCTGCGGATGCGTACCCTGCATTGGGTGACTTCGCGAATCGCAGTACTGAGAGATCGGCCATGCCCATGTGCATGGCTGCGTTGCAAAACCATGAGAAACAAACGATGCCAAGGAAACTGATTTTTTCTGGGGTACCAGGAGGAGGCGAAAGCAACTCCCAGACGTTGTAATTGTCGAGTTTGCCAAGCGTCACCATGGCGCACGCAACAAAGACCAGGATCATCCAGGGAGCAGAGTAATGCCCCATTTTTGCAACAAATCCATAACCTTTCATCGCAACAATCGTCATCGTAAGTCCGATGATTACGCAAGCCGCAATCCAACCTGGGCCCGTCGGCAAGGTGGATTCAAAGGTAGGCATCACCATCGAGGGAAAAAAGGGCCCCACCGCCGTCGCTGAGACGGTGATCATCGATCCAGCAAGAAAGCAAAACAGAATGCCGTTGGCCAAATTATAGATGGCGACAAGATTTCGCCCCGCGATCTTTTCCAATTTGAAGTAGAGGGTCAATCGCTGCTTCGTCGCTATCTCCGCGGTTAGGAAACGCCATGTCAATACGGCCAGCAAGTTTCCGAGAAGGAGACCAAAGATCAAACTGCTCGCCGATGCACCCCAAGCAACAAACAAAGGACCGATCATGAACTCCGTGCCAGCCGAATGCTCGCCAGCATACATTCCCCAGAAAGCTGCAGGACCCTTTAAGGCTCGTTCAGGAACTGGTTCTCGTTCGTATTCGGATCCCGATTGATCAGTCTCTTCTGACATAGAAATTCATACCGTGAGAGGATGTGATTGGTTGAAAGAACGGTCTATCGCTTCGCCAGTACTGCGTGTTCATAGCATCGAACTTCGTCGAGCCAACTTTGGCCGACTGGAACTCCGGACGTTAAACAGTATTTATCCCAAACGGCCCCCCACGGCAAGCCCTTTGACTCTTCCATCATTGCAAGCCGAGCGGTCAAGTCGCCCGCTTGTTCGGCCGTCTTCAGGGACGGTGGCTCCAGCAAGGCGATTAGCAGGGACTTGATCGTATTGCGAGTCCCAATCACCCAAGCCGCGATCCGATTAATACTGGCATCAAAAAAATCGAGGCCAATGTGCGTGCGAGAAAGAAGTTGATTGCGAACCAATTCCACTGCGATCGCTTGTAGTGTATCGTCGAGGATGACAACATGGTCACTATCCCAACGAACGCCGCGACTGACGTGGAGAAGAATCTCCGGGACATACAGCAACGTCGAGGTTATCTTGTCGACGATCGTTTCCGTAGGATGGAAATGCCCTGCGTCTAGGCACAGCAGTTTCTGATTCTTGATCGCGTATCCCATATAGTATTCATGGCTGCCTACAACGTAGCTCTCGCTGCCAATGCCGAAAAGTTTAGATTCGACAGCGTCCAGATGATGCTTGGGACTCAGCTTTTTGGCGAAGACCGTGTTCAGCGAATCGGTTAGGCGTTGCCTTGGCGAAAGGCGATCGACCGGCGCGTCTTTGTAACCATCTGGAATCCAAATGTTGGTTACAGTAGGTGACCCAAGCGACTTACCCATCGCGGCCCCAATTTCTCGACACGCGATGCAGTGTTCGACCCAAAAGTTGCGAATACCTTGGTCCGCATGACTCAAAGTAAAACCATCGGCAGCTTTGGGATGCGAAAAACATGTCGGATTGAAGTCCATCCCCAATTGGTTTTGCTTAGCCCAACCGATCCAATCTTGAAAGTGCTTTGGCTGGATCTCGTTGCGGTCCACTTTCTTGCCACCGAACTCGCCATAAAAAGCATGCAAATTCAATCGATGCTTGCCGGGAATGAGCGAGAGAGCTTTCTCGATATCGAAGCGAAGCTCGTCGGCGGTTCGAGCTTTACCGAGATAGTTGCCAGTGACCGCGATGCCGCCGCCAAGCGTCCCACCCGTATTTTCGAAACCGCCAACATCGTCACCTTGCCAGCAATGGAGCGAGATCGCAATTTTTGCAAGTTTCGCCATGGCTGCTTCCGCGTCGACGCCTAGCTCTGCGTAACGTGCGGATGCAATCTTGTATGCCTGTGCAATGAACTTGGAGGAGGATGCCATGCAGAATTATCAGAAACAAAAAGAGAGGATCGAATTGGTAACTATCGTGCCTGAACGGGTCTGCCATCACCACAATTTTTTACCAAAGTCTGGAATATTAATGCCACGACCGCATTTCCGCAATCAGTTTTCGAAACCCTTGGATCAGATTAGTCTTGCTTGTAACCCTCTCGCTGCTCCGCGAAGCTCGCTCCGTGCCTACGCCACGCGATCACCGGGCGATTACTGAAAATCGCTACTGCGAATTTCGCTTTGCGAATTTCCCCCACTCTTTCTCGCGATTCTTTGTGGGTGTTCAGCAGCTAGCAACTCAGATACATTAAACCTTTTGTTGTGGGATTCGTTGGACGCACACCCAACTTATTGGGAGGCGAACCAGCCCATCAGGCTCTGTAAACGCAGAGGTTGAAATGAATGAACCTATCAGTGATCGCTGGTTGTCGGTCGACGAGATTGCCGAATACCTCGGGATTAAAAAGGACACTGTCTACAAGTGGATTAAACGGAAGAAGATGCCGGCGCACAAGTTAGGCAGCCTGTGGAAGTTCAAACGAGATGAGATCGATACATGGGTTCGAATAGTTGACGCAGGTGAATCGAATGACTCGCGTAACTAGATCGGCAAAACGTTGAACCGTGGTCGCGACCGCTATGGGCCGTTTGACGGCATCGGGATTATTTTTTCCAACCTTGGGGATACTTTGGTTTGAAGTCGTGTAAAGTAGTGCGACATTTCGTGACACGCGGCACGACGACATTCTGTATGAACTGACGGCCGAGCTTTGGAAACCTTGCATTGCACTTCCACAAAAGATGAATGGGTTCGGACTAGAACCAGCAAAATGAAACTCAACGAGACAAGTACTATGAAACAATTTCGCACCATGATGGCAGCTTTGGCGGCACTCAACTTCCTATTACAAGCGGCTTCGGCACAGTATCCGGACTGGAAGGAAACCGGGGCTATCTTTCTGAACACCACGCCCGATGGTGCGAACTTGCCTGCGGAAGCGAGCATTGAGAATTTTCCGCTGCTCATTCGACTGCACAAGGATTTCTTCAATTTTGCGAATAGGGCACCGAACGGAAATGATGTGAGATTTTCCTCTCAGGGGAACTCTTTGGATTATCAAATCGAACAGTGGGATGCAGTTGCGGGAACGGCGAGCGTTTGGGTGAGAATCCCAAGAATTCAGGGTAACGCGCGACAGGAAATTAAAATTCATTGGGGAATGCCGGATGCCAAGAGCGACTCGAAAGGTAAGGCCGTATTCAACGAATCAAACGGTTATCTGAGCGTTCTGCACATGGGAGAAGGCGTGGCCGATGAAGTGGGTTCGGTAGAGACGAAAGATATCGGAACCACGGCGGTTGCGGGAATGATCGGCACGGCACGGCATCTCGCTGGAAAGCAGGGTGTTTTTTGCGGAGAGAAGATCTCCAGTTTTCCGGTGGGTGCGAGTTCACATAGTACCGAAGCGTGGTTACGCGCGGAGAAGTCGAACGGCCAAGCGCTGGCGTGGGGTAACGAGCACGGTCAAGGCAAAGTGGTGATGCATTTCATGAGCCCGCCGCACGTGAAAATGGAATGCTATTTTTCCGGCGCGGATGTCGCAAGTCGGGGCCGCCTGCCGATGAATGAATGGATTCATATCATGCACACGTATCAGCAGGGTGATTCGCGAATTTATGTAAACGGCGAACTCAGCAATGTCTCCCAAACACCGAATGCACCGTTAGCGATCAAAACCCCCGCGCGGTTCTACATCGGCGGCTGGTACAATAATTACAATTATTTCGGCGACGTTGACGAAATCCGCATTTCTAAAGTCCCGCGTTCAGCTGATTGGGTGAAGTTGCAATATGAAAATCAAAAGCCGATGCAAACTTTGGTTGGCCCGGTAGTGCAGTTCGGAAACACATTTGTGGTCTCGCCTACGAGTGCGACGGTCGTCGAAGGCAAGAAAGCAACTTTCACCGTACAGGCCGGCGGTGCTCAGAAAATCTATTGGATATTGAAGAGCGAAGGGCAGGTGAATGTCGCCGCAGTGGATCGATTTGCGTTTGCGTTCGATGCGGGACGCGTGGCAGGCGACAAGTTGGTCACGCTGCAATGCAAAGCAGTATTTGCCGAGGGTGTGAAAACGAAAGACATTACAATCTCCGTGAAAGAGGATATTCCCGAACCTATCTTCATACTCAACGCACCAAAGACTTGGGATGGCCGTGAGACGATTGAAATCGTGCCGCAAGTAACGAATCTCGCGATAATGCAGGCGAAGAACGCAGGTGAGTTAAAAACCGAGTGGAACGCGGGGCCATTTGCGGTGATCAAGGAGATAGCACCAGGCAAACTCGTCTTGAAACGCTCTCAAAATAGTGGAGACCTCAAGGTGACCGCGACCATCAGCAATGGCGGCCAAGCGGTTTCCCAATCGGTGGCGATCACCGTCACGGAACCGAAGAGCGACGCGTGGGTTGCACGCACGCCTGCAAAAGACGAGAAGCCGGAAGAAGGGCAATTCTACACCCGCGATGACAAAAACGAAGGGACGCTCCACTACAACGGCACGTTGACCGAAGCTGCGGATTCGGTCTTTTTGAAACTCTATGCCGACGAAAAACTCGTTCACACCGCCACCGCGAATCCAACTGCGGATAAGTCATACACGCTGTCGGTGAAACTCAAGCCGGGGCTCATTAAATACAAAGTGGAGTTTGGAACCGGCACTGATAAAGTACTCGATACCGTAGTTAACCTGGTCTGCGGCGACGCCTACATCATCGATGGCCAGTCGAACGCACTCGCCACCGACACCGGCGAGAAATCCCCGCCGGAAAACAACGAGTGGATACGCAGTTACGCTCGCCCCTCCCAGAACCCGAGAGACAATATCGGCAATCTTTGGGTGCTACCTGTGTGGAAGGCGCAGAATGGCGAAAAAGCGGAACTCGGTTGGTGGGGTATGGAACTCGCCAAACGCCTTGTTGAAAGCCAAAAAACGCCCATCTTTATGATCAACGCCGCTGTCGGTGGCACTCGTATCGATGTGCATCAACGAAATCCTGCCGATCCCATCGATCTCACGAGCATTTATGGACGCATGCTCTGGCGAGTCCAGCAGGCGAAGCTCACGCACGGCATCCGCGGCATCTTGTGGCATCAAGGTGAAAACGACCAAGGTGCCGACGGTCCCACAGGAGGCTATGGCTGGGAAACGTATCATCATTTGTTCATCGAGATGGCCGCAGGCTGGAAGCAAGACTTCCCGAATGTGCAGCAGTATTACGTGTTCCAAATCTGGCCCAACTCCTGCAGCATGGGTGGGCGTTTCGGTTCCGGGGATATGTTGCGCGAAAAACAACGCACGCTCCCGCAGCTGTTTTCAAACATGTGCATTATGTCGACACTCGGCGTACGGCCGCCGGGAGGTTGCCACTTTCCGCTCGTGGGCTGGGCGGAATTTGCTCGCACGATTCAACCCTTGATCGAGCGCGATCACTACGGCAAAGTACCTATAGGCCCAATCTCTGCTCCCAACCTTCGTACCGCCTCGTTCAACGCAACACGCGACACGATCCTACTTGAATTTGATCAACCGATTGCCTGGGATGGCAAGCTCGCAGGGCAGTTCTATCTCGATGGCGAGAAAGGTAAAGTCATCTCGGGTAGTGTGGCCGGGGCCGTGCTGACTTTGAAGCTTAAAGAACCTGCCACCACCACGAAGATTACCTACCTCAAAGAAATCGATTGGAATCAGGATAATTTGCTTCTGGGCACGAACGGTATTGCCGCGCTGACATTTTGTAATGTGCCGATTGATCACGTACAATAAGCCCCTTGAGAATCGTACGTCCAGAAGCAATTGGAATCCGTAGCGTCACGTCCGCAGTGTCTTATATCTCAACGGTGCCGAACTTGATTAAACGTCGAGGAATGCTCGTTGGAATGGCAGAAGCTGTTAGGCAACCCGACAATAAAAATGTACCAACGAACCCACAGCAGTTCGAAAAATGCTAGCGAACCAATGGATTTGTCCGCAACGCTAAATGTCGTTTCCAATCGTGGATTTTCATATCGCTAGCGTTTTGCGAATTGCTTTA
>CAMDKL010000176.1 GCA_945900945.1 Pirellula staleyi DSM 6068 | reverse complement strand
ATCCCGTAGCAAACCACCCAATGAATTGCACGGTAAACACAATCCCAGCTGGTGCCAAAGACTGTCGCGACTTCCTTCCAACTTATACGTTTGGCCCAAGTCGCCAGGAAGACCCGATACGACTTGGTCTGCGTGTTCTTGCCGCATCCCCAAGGCACTTCCTCCACGACAACTCCACAGGTCGGACAGTTGACTCGCCGTAATGCGTAAACAAAGAAGACCGCGATTGCCCAAAGTGGAACATATTCAAATCGACGTGTTTTCAGCCGATCGTAACCAGGACGTTTTTTACGACAGACCGAGCAGATAGGCATGGATCCCTTGCGAGGCACAAGCACAAATTCAATCTCGTTTTTTTTGGACCAACGTGCATCGCAGTAAACAAAGCCCTTTTGCTTTTCTACGTGATTAAGGATAGTCTTTAGTTGCATCTTGAAGCTTGGTTGGTGTGAGTGGAGTCGTAGTAAACCCCATTTTACCGATTCCAACTCAAGATGCTTTCCTTGTTTGATTGCAAGTGATAATTGCAATCGATATCATTACGTTGCTTCGGTGGAGGATAGAGCACTGGTGGGAACCAACTCGAGCGCCACTGCAGTCAGAAAACAAGCCAGGGGCTGCTTCGGTAGCCCTTGACTTCTTTCGAGCATGTCGGCTTGTTTTTTGAGTAATGCGAAAAATCCAACGCGCTGACGCGGAGCTATATCAAGCGTTTTTCACCCACAAATTCTGCGGAAGAGCCGAAATTACAGAATAAAACTGACTAAAGCAAATCACAAAGGCGAACGGACTAGTCGTGAAACTTTGAGTTGATTGTACAATATCGTCATTGAAAGTCTCAAGTAGCCCAGGCCTCTCACCTTGATCACGGTTTCAATCAACCAGCCTTCGGAATCTCAGACCATGCATACAAGTAAAAATACCACTATAACTTTATTGTTCATTCTAGGATGTAACTTGGTTTCTTCCGAAGTTCTAGCGGACTGGCCTAGCTGGCGGGGACCGCGTGACACGGGTTCGACGGAAATTGGAGTCTATCCCGCAAACTTCGACAAAGACAATACGCGTTGGCGAATTGCTTTGCCAGGCAAAGGGTGTTCAACTCCCGTCGTGCTAGGGCAGAATATCTATCTGACGGCTCCAGTGGACGGCAATGATGCGGTACTTTCGTACGACGGGTCGGGAACACAACGGTGGAGCGCCACATTCGGAGCTGAAAACGCGGGCAGGCACCGCAATGGTTCCGGCAGCAATGCATCGCCAATCAGCGATGGCTTGGCCGTGTTCGTTTACTTCAAGAGCGGGACGCTAGCGTCTGTGGAGTTAGATGGGACAGTCCGCTGGAAAACGAATCTTGTGGAACGATTCGGAAAAGACACACTCTATTGGGACCACGGAACTTCACCAGTATTGACGAACAAGTACGTTGTCTTGGCCCGTATGCATCAAGGCGAATCGTGGATCGCTGCCTTCGATAAGTCCAGCGGCGATATGGTTTGGAAGGTTGCTCGCAACTACACGACACCACGCGAATGCGACCATGGTTATGCAACGCCGCTGGTCATCCAGCATAATGGCAAGGAGTCGCTTCTGGTATGGGGTGCCGAGCATATGACGATTCACGATTCGATGGATGGTTCGGTGATTTGGTCGTGTGGGAACTTCAATCCAGAAGCAAACAAGTTATGGCCCTCGATTGTGACGCCCGTTATCGTCGACGACATGGCCGTGATTTGCTACGGACGCAACGATCGAGGAACGCCGAGACTTTTTGGAATCCGAATCACCGGTACCGGCGATATGACGGAATCATGTCACGTTTGGCAACGCGACGATATCGGTGCGTTTGTACCTACCCCCGCTGTCTATCGAGGGCGAGTGTACTTGGTGAGAGATCGCGGCGAAATTGACTGCATTGACCCTGCAACCGGCAAGACGATTTGGAGCGATGCATTTCCAAAGAGTCGATCCAATTTTTATGCATCGCCACTGATCGCGGGTGGAAAACTCTATGCGGCTCGAGAGGACGGAATTGTATTCGTCGCTTCCGTGATGGACAACCGGTTTAAATTGCTTGCTGAAAACGACATGGAGGAGTCCGTGATCGGTTCACCGGTGCCTGTCAGCGATGGCATACTCCTCCGTGGCGAGAAATCGCTATTCAGCTTAGCGAATCCCAACGCAAATTAGCTCTTTCATCGTGCGATGATAGAGTTTTCCGTTGGCGAACGTCGGGGTATTGAGAGACCAGTTTTCGCCTCGAACGCCCAATGGATTGACTTCGATGAACGCTTGCTCGTCAAACACTTCCGCATTGCAGAGAGGTAGGAGGTGGGAGCGTTTTGCTCATTTCGAACTAGTGCACAGAATCGACTTGAACAACGTATAGAACAATCCTGCCACAATTTACTTCAGAGGCATTCCTGGTTCGGCTTTGCCATTGGTCGTTAAGATTTGAAAATGATGAACGCCAGCCGCCAACGGATGCTCGCTCGACCAAACGATCTTTTTATCTCGTGTCACCTCTACCATCGATATCCCTTTATTGGCGCCATGACTTCCGATGACTGTATTGCCATTGGCAAGTCGCTGCGATCCGCACGGATCTTTAAACAATCCATGGACATCATCATTCGTAACTTTCCAAACGATAGCTCCAAGCGGATCGAGTTCCACCACTTTATTGCCATGCGTTAGCGAGGCAACCGTATTTCCATTATCAAGGCGAATTGCTGTGAAAGGCCAGTTCTCCGCTTTTCGGCCACCTAGTTCATCGAGATCTGTCTTGAATACTTGAACGACTTTACCGTCTGGCGAATACTCCTTGATTGCAAATGCGAGCAAGTGAGGAACGAGGAAGTTTCCGTTTCGAAGCTGCCTTGCCATGCGAGTTTGCATGTGTGCATTATCTGTTTCTGGTTGAAGTGGTATCTCAGCGAGGATTTCCCCCTTTGCGTTAACTTCAAGCAGTCGAGGGCGGTCACCCAATTCGGTTACGAGCGTGTTGCCGTTGTAAAGACGTAGTGTTGTACCGATCTCGCGATTCTCATTGCTTCGCTCGTACGAAAAAACAATTTGCTTTTCGCGAGTTACTTCCTCGACTCGATCACTGTAAGCCAATAGTACATTGCCGTTTGGCAACACAAAGCCATCGCGTGAGCGCCCCGTATGTTCCCAGAGCGTCGAGCCGTCTTCGTTGATAATTGCGGTCTTCCCCCCCATGACCAAATAGGAATGGGCAACGGGCGTCCTTTCGTCAGCACACGCGGCTGTCGAAAATCCAATGAGGCACAACACGAAATAGAACGGTTGGAACTCGATTCGTTTCATTAGTGGCATTTGTGGCATTTGTTTTTCATTTCCTTCAACTTGTTTTTGCGTTTGACTGAAACGCAAGGTTGAGCTCTCATTTTGAAGTTCCTAAGCTGATTATTTGTGTGGCAGCGATGGCTTCGGCGATGGTTTTGGTGCCGATCAATTGTTTGTCGTCGAAAGGGCCGTCGGCACTGGTTTTAGGCCAGGTCGCGGGGTCTGCAAACTGCCCTTGGTCGTTGAACTGCTTTTGCAATCTCGCGATTTCGGCTTTTAGTTCCGTAAACTTGGCAGCGATTTCCGGCCTCCGCTCGCTAGACTTCGGATGCAGCAAATTGTTCTGCTCCGTAGGGTCGTTAGTGAGGTCGAACATCTCATACGCATCTTGTTTCCAATAGTGAATTAGCTTGTGCGTCGCAGTACGAACACCGAGGTGAGCGACCGTGTTGTGATGGCCGGGATCGTGATAGTAACGGTAGTAGAAACTCGAGCGCCAATCTGCAGGCGATTCGCCCCGCAGCAACGGTGCGAGCGAACGTCCCTGCATCGAAGATGGAATTGCGAGTCCGGCCAGATCCAGAAAGGTCGGTGCGAGGTCGATATTGGAGACGATCTGCATGGGAACGCTAGCTGCTTTGATGCCTGGGCCGCGAGCTAGCAACGGAATTTTCAGGCCTGGCTCGTACATAAATCGTTTGTCATAGAGTCCCAAATCACCTAGATACCAACCGTTGTCAGCAGAGTAGATCACGATAGTATTCTTGGCCAAACTTGCCTGTTCAAGGTAGTCGAGAACTTTGCCAACTCCGTCATCGACTCCCTGCACGCAGGCAAGGTAGTCTTGCATATAACGCTGATATTTCCACTTCACGAGCTCCTTGCCGGTGAGAGTCGTGCCATCGACCGACAACTCCATCGGTTTGGAGTTGTACCACTGGTTGAGCGCAGGACCCTTGAGATCATTGGGCGCGACGAGTTTGAGATCGCGGCGAGTGAGATCGCGGGCGACGGTTTGTTCATTGATCGGCAAGGCTGTTGGGCGCGTCGCGTAATCGTCCCAAAGAGTGTCGGGTTCTGGAATGACCTGGTCCTTGAAGCGAGCTTTGTTACGCTGGTCTGGCTCCCAGGCGCGATGCGGGGCTTTTTGGTGTAGCATCAGAAAGAATGGCTTGCCCTGAGGCCGAGTTTTTATAAACTCGATGCCAAGATCCGTTGTAATATCCGTGCAGTGTCCTTCGATGGTGAGTTTTCGACCGGAGACGAGAAAGGTTGGATTCCAATATGCACCTTGACCAGGCAGAACGATCCAGGAATCAAAACCCGTCGGGTCAGAACCGAGGTGCCATTTGCCGATCATTCCCGTGTGATAGCCGCCGGATTGCAGTTGTTTGGCAACCGTGTCGCGCGAGCCGTCAAAGCGGTTAAAGACCGGCACTCCGTTGATATGCGAATACTGACCCGTCAGCAAAACCGCGCGACTTGGCGTGCAGATGGAATTGGTGACGAACGCATTCGTGAATCGTGCACCCTCATTTGCAAGGCGATCGATGTTCGGCGTCTTGTTCACCTTCGAACCATAAGCGGAAATCGCATGCTGTGCATGGTCGTCCGAAAAGATAAAGAGGATGTTGGGCGGTGCGTTTTCGGCGGCAAAGTTTTTGGCTGCCAATAGGGATAGCATGCAAATCAAGTAGCTCAGTCGTTTTTTCATTGTATTGTGAAGCTGAAAGAGACCAGGTGCGCTGCGCAGAAAAACTCTATTTTTGTCGATCGCGACACTTATGATAGTATCTATTTCCGTGTTGACCCTGCGTCACTTTAGGCCAGTTTTTGGTATTGCCTATGACGTTCGGGCTATATTCGGTTCGTTGAGTGAAGTCCACTTACTTGTAGGGGACGCCACGTGTGGGGGACACCACGACCAGCGCCCAAAATACACAATATATGCAAAAAGAGTCCGGGAACAATAAAGGCTACATAACCAACTATCGTCAGGACGAACCAGGCGAGCCCGTTGATCATTTGTCCTTTGTAAACCTGGCCTAGCCCCGGAAGGATTAGGCTCAGCAACATCGCTAAACGTCGGTTCCACTTTCGGTGTTTGACGTAAACGATTTGCGGTGCTGATTTTTGCTCTTCGGGCATATCCTTTATCCTTATCCCTGTTCTTCCCAATTCATACGTCTACCATTCTACCAAACTAAAGACAACCTGATCGCATTGCTTGTCCGGATTATTCACAGTATAGTTACTGCACACACTACCGATTCTTGGCATTCTCAATCAGTTGTGCGATTAGCGGCAAAAGTTGTTTCTTGCGGCTAACCACGTTGTCGAGTTGATATAGATTTCGGTCCAGCTGCGGGTAATTTATCTCGTCCCATTCATCCGATTCGTGACTGAGCAGCAATAGCGAACCGTTGCTGACGACATCCGTAACTAAAAGTGCCGAGAAATCTAGCCGCTGAGTCAACGCAAGTTGCTCAAGTGCCGTTCGCAACTCATCTTTCCGGTCCCAGAACAAGTCGAAACCAATCTCTTCGATTTGTGAAATCGAGAATCGCTGGCCATGTTCTGTGAATTCTTTACAGTCCTCCCTGACTACCTCAGTGGGCGTACACGTTCTTAAGGCAGATCCAATTTCGAAAAACTCTTTTGCAAAAGCAACCAAGTCGACATCACAAAGAGTCTCAAGCCATTTGAGAATATCTCGATCCACGTCGGTGGTCGTTGGAGAACGCAAATTCAAAGTGTCGGAAATGATCCCCGAGGCCATACAGAGTGCGATACCAGCGCGTGGAATCAAGCCAGCAGCTCGAAATTGCCGAGCAACCAAAGTGCAAGTTGAACCCACGGGCTCGTTAATAAATCGAATGGGTTGAGTCGATTTTAATCCACCCCCCAATCTATGGTGATCAAGCACTTCAAGAATATCGGCTTCATCGGCCCCGTTAACCGCTTGGCTCAATTCATTGTGATCGACCAAGATTAGTTTTGGTTTAGGCGGATTGACCAAGTCAGATTTGGAAAGGACACCAACCAATACTCCCCCGTCGTTTACTACTGGGAAAATTGGTTGACCGGACTGTTCGACAATCAATCGAGCTTCATCAAGTGTTTTTTTTGCGGGGAGAGATATAAAATGCGTATCGATCGCAGAGTCGATGAACTGAGCCGATTTGATCCTCATCGTGGTGGTTGCGGTATCAAACGGGCTTTGGATTACGGCAACGTTGTGCGATTTGGCTAACTGCACTAAACCAGGTGAAAGAACGTAGCCGCCCGTGACCACCAGGGCGCGCACGCCGTGCTCAATGGCTGGCAAATGAATAGTAGGCCGATCGCCACTGACCACGATTAGCTTCTCAGCCGGAAATTTCTGCATCCTTTCCGTAAATCCGCCAGCGCTCATGGCACCGACCATGACTAGCAGCTCGTCATGTTGGGTAGGATTCAGTGAATGCTGGAATTTGCCCCCCAGGATCTCGCAAATTTTCTGAAGACAGGTAGCCACGGTTCGTGTCTTCAAGGGGTCTGCATCGTCTCGAAAGATCAAATCCATCAATTGGAGTATCGATAGAACGCCGACAACTTTTCGACCCTCGTCAACAATGGGAATAGCGCGAACATCGTGCTCCTTCATCCGATTGTAAACTTCGAAGAATACATCACCGTATCGAGCGGTCTTGACATCGCGCCGGCAAACGTCTGCGACCTCGGGCCGAACATCCATTACGATTCTGGGGGCCGGCACTTTAGCCTTGCGAAGAACATACTCCGTCCGCTTGTTAGGTGTGCCACAGCATGCGGCAACCGCTTCGGGACGGCTGGTCTGCTGCAAGAGGTCGGCATACGCGATCGCGGAACAAATGGCATCGGTATCGGGATTGCGATGACCAAATACAAGAACACTCATAGGGAATTTTGCGATTGAGACGAGCGACTGGTTAGCCAATTGAGCCTTTATTCTAACACATCTCTAGGAACATCAAAGCCGTTCGGAAATCGCTAGCGTTTAGACGCGTTTCAACTGTATTGTTCAAATCGCTTGTCCCAGCTCCACGAATCATTCGGACATTATCCTTCGAACTCCGCGGGTCGCTTGGATATTTTAAAATCCGGACTGTTTCTTTAAACGAGATGGCATTAGGGTTGCGTGATGTAAGATCTGGAATGCGAGCTCCCCCCATTGCCAATTGCAGACACACCAGCGAACATTTCAATCGAGAGATTCGTCTTTTGTCTGGGCGAATCAACTGAACCACTAATATTCCCTTTCCGAACGCACTGCTACGGCGTCGAATGGGTACCAGGAATCTGTACCATGCTGGAAATTCTACTGCCTGACGGAACAATCGTTTCTCACCCAGAGGATGCCACTCCACTGTCTGTTGCCGAAAAGATTGGCTCGAGACTTGCCAAAGCAGTCATTGCGGCCAAGATTGGCGATTTGATTGTGGATGCCACACGTTCATTGAAGCCGTTTGCTAGCGGGGGCCCGATTCCGTTGCAGCTGCTCACCGAAAAAGACCCTGAGGCTTTGGATGTTTTGCGGCATTCCTCTGCTCATGTTATGGCACGAGCGATCATGCGACTCTACCCAAACGTTTCGCTCGCGTTCGGCCCGACAATCAAAAATGGTTTTTACTATGATTTCGATTTGCCTCAAAAACTGAGCGAGGACGACTTTGCCAAGATCGAAGCGGAGATGGCCAAGATCGTGGCACTCGCGGAGCCGTTTGAACAGTTTTCGCTCAATCGTGAGCAATCGGTTGAGTTATGCAGAGACATGAGGCAGACACTCAAAGTAGAGCACATTGAAACGGGTTTGGCCGCTCACGAATCGCTCGGTTTCTATCGACAGGGTGAATTCGTCGATCTTTGCCGTGGTCCCCATATTCCCGATGCAGGCCGCATCAAAGCGTTCAAGGTGATGAGCATTGCAGGTGCTTACTGGAAAGGGGATGCGAGTGGTCTTCAGCTTCAGCGAGTCTATGGAACCTCTTGGTTTAGTCCTAAAGATATGCAGGCTCACTTGGATCAAATCGAGGAGGCCAAAAAACGGGACCACCGAGTTATCGGCAAACGATTGGGGCTATTCCAAATATCCAGCGAGGTAGGTCCCGGAATGTGCTTGTGGCTTCCGAAAGGCGCTCGCATCCGAAGCTTGCTCGAAGACTTCCTGCGTAAAGAAATGCTCAAACGCGGCTATGAACCGGTCTATAGTCCACATTTAGGTCGCGTCGAACTCTACGAAACCAGTGGTCACTTTCCCTATTACCGCGACAGCCAGTTTCCTCCCTTGTTTGTAAACGACGGTGGTGCACTGGTCGACGGTTGGATTCGACGCCTTGATTCCAAGGCGTTTCCCGAAGGGCTTCCCGCCGCACAAGAACAGGCGTTCATGCAAGCGGCAGAAGTGCTGGGTTGCGAAATCAAGGACTACTCGCCGACGGCTACCGTTTCAGAACGCGTTGCGGCCCTGAATGCTTGGCAACATCTGCATGAACGCTACTTGGTCAAGCCGATGAATTGCCCACATCATGCCCAAATATTTAAGGCAATGCCTCGTTCGTACAAACAACTGCCACTAAGGTTATTCGAGTTCGGAACCGTATATCGTTTTGAGCAAACAGGAGAGCTCAACGGTATGTTGCGCGTTCGGGGATTAACTCAAGACGATGCGCATATTTTCTGCACCCAGGATCAAGTAGAGCAGGAATTTCGCAACACGATCGAACTAACTCGCATGGTCCTGGAGTCGGTAGGACTCAAAGACTATCGCGTTCAGCTTTCGCTAAGAGATCCAAAGAGCGACAAATACGTCGGTACGGAAGAGAACTGGCAAAAAGCCGAAACCGGATTGCGTCGGGTTCTCGAAGAATCGGGCTTGAATTTCGAAGCCGTCGAAGGTGAGGCAGCATTCTATGGCCCGAAAGCGGACTTTATGGTGCGAGATTGCATCGGCCGCCAATGGCAATTGGGAACGGTACAATTAGACTACAACTTGCCAGAACGTTTTCAATTGGAGTACATAGGTTCGGACAACAAAACCCATCGGCCTGTCATGATTCACCGAGCCCCGTTTGGTTCGATGGAGCGGTTCGTTGGCATGTTGACCGAGCACTTTGCGGGCGCATTTCCAATGTGGCTTGCTCCCGAGCAGGTACGCATTTGTCCACTCAGCGAAAAGTCCAACGATTATGCTCTTGAACTTGAGCGACAATTTTTAGACGCAGGATTTCGTGTAACGGTAGATTTGCGAGGTGCCAAGGTGCAAGCGAAAATCCGAGATGCACAAGTCGAATTAATTCCGTACATGGCAGTTGTCGGTCCTCGCGAAGCAGAAACGAGATCGATCGCCTTGAGAGACCGGATTGAAGGCGAACTTGGCACAAAGCCGGTCGCTGAAGTATTATTGATGTTGGCAGACGAAGTCAATCAACGTCGCATTCGCCAAGCGGCACAAAAAGCACCCAAAGAAGAGGAAGAGCCGAAAGTAGCCGAGGCAGCAAGTCATGAATACTAAGACAGCATTGGTCGAACGAAGTGCCCAGCAGATTATTTTCGACGAGTTCATGATCGCTCGGGCAAAAATAGTAGAATTGGCAGCAACCCTCGATCGCATCGAGCGTGCAACTGGCGACGTTGAGGATTCCAGAAATATGCAGCTTCTCGTCCAAGGCATGCATATCCTATGTGACGACGAAGTGGAGAAAGCCAAACGCGTGCAATTACTTATGAGTCGACAGTACGATCCACAATGGCAGACTCAAATGTCAATCTCAAAGTTGGGTAGCTAGTGCCATGGATTACATCGATCCTCATTTGCATATGGTCTCTCGAACCACCGACGACTACGAGACGTTGGCCAGGATGGGTTGTGTCGCCATTAGCGAACCTGCTTTCTGGGCTGGATTCGATCGTGGCAGTGTCGACAGTTTTCGCGACTACTTTCGTCAGCTGACTGAGTTCGAACCGAAGCGTGCAGCGCAGTATGGAATTTCACACTACACGTGGTTGTGCATCAATGCAAAAGAGGCGGAAAACGTAACTTTGTCGCGAGAAGTAATTGCGATGATTCCGGAGTTCCTAGGGTGCAGCAATGTGTTGGGAATCGGAGAGATCGGGCTGAATAAAAACACACGCAACGAGGCGACAATATTTATGGAGCATGTCGACTTGGCGGTGAAGTACAAGCAGCAGATTTTGATTCACACACCGCATCTCGAGGACAAATATCAAGGGACGCGAATGATTCTAGACATGTTGATGGGGGACTCTCGAATCGATCGATCTCGAGTGTTGGTGGACCATGTCGAGGAGCATACGATCGAGTACGTTTTGGAAAACGGATTTTGGGCGGGGATGACACTTTACCCGGTGAGTAAGTGTACGCCACAGCGGGCAGCCGACATGATCGAGCGTTATGGTCCAGAACGACTCATGGCGAATTCAGCTGGTGATTGGGGACCAAGCAAACCGACTGCGATTCCAGATTTGATTATGGAACTCAAGAAACGCGGTCATACGAAGGAACTCATTCAGAGGGTTGTCTACGAGAACCCTAAGACGTTTTTCACGCAGAGCAAGCCGTTCGTCCACGGATGATCTCACCGACTTAGTCCGTTTCGTGAACGGGAATCTGTTCAATCTGCGGACAAAATGGACTTCGCTAGTTATCCGCCGATTTCGCAGATGACCGCAGCTTTAAGGCTTGAATCCTGCTACTTTTGACATTGAGAACATTCAGGAGTCATCGGCGGCATAACAAGTCCTTGTTGAGGAAAAAAATTCCCTGGTTGGAGTGTAGATGGCTGAGCAATGCTATTTGAATTCGAGGGGGTAGTCCCGAAATAGCACATCCCCAACTTATCGCATTTCCATTGCTCGATGCCGCGGAAAACATGACAGCCACCGCAAGTCGAGATCACGAAAAGTAAAAAAACGGCTCTTAATATTCGCATCGGATCACCCTTGACCTAAACAAACAAATCACAATGCAGAAATATGGATCTGTCTTAAGGAAATGCGAGAAAGCGAAATTGTTTTTCGGGTTTTAATATTGAGTGTGGATGGCATTTCCATCCCAATCGTCATTTCGGTAACACCGGGTTGCAAACATGAATATCGGATTGAAACCAAGCAACGCGTAAAACGGTAGCGAACGGTCTAAGTCGATAGCGTGTGTTCAAAAAAGAAACTGGGCTTGCAGATTTTCTGCAAGCCCAGTCTGGAACTAAATAACACTCGCCAAAGCCCACGGTTGTTTTTCCGTCGGTTTGAAGCGAGTAGGGTTGAGGCTGCCTGTCCAGGACAACCCGCCGGCATGTTTAGGACGCCCCACCCCATTGGCCAGTACAGAATGATTTCACTAACCACCTCCTTTCGATAAAAGCCAGACCGATGTTACCGCTCAGCCAAGAACAGGGCAACATCGATACTGAAACAGTCGCCGCGACGCGTTTCGCAGCACATGTTTAGTCTATTCGAGGAGCTCCTCTGAAATCAATCCGATGAGATCGCAAGTCACCAAATAAATTAGAAAAAAGTCAGGCAGAAAGCCTACCCCATTGAAAAGCATGTCTTGGGCAGCGCAAAGGAGCGCAATTGAAACCTAACGTTGCTTGATTCCTCCTTGATTGGGTAGTCGCTCAATACACTCGCTTTATTCGCTTATCTCGCACACTTTTTGAGCACATAGAGAGGAGCCTGAGACGCTTACGGAACTGGAGTCGATTTAAAGGATTATTTGTTTGCTTTTATTGTGCAATTTCCTGGGCATTTGGTCTTTTTCTGAAATATGCCAGAACGTTGGCCTGGTTTTTGCTAGCGGTTGATGTGTGGATAACGGTGCGCAATCTCTCCGCAGCGCGGTTCACAAGAATCAACTAGAAATGTTTGAGAGAATGAACTTCGAGGCGGAGTTGGATAATGATTAAGTTGGCGGTTTTTGTGTGTTTTTTTACGGCAATGTTGTGTACAGGGTTGCTATCGCAGGAGGCTGCGAGTCCAGGGGTGGCAGAGCAAGTTGTGGTAGTAGCTGAGACTGCACCGGCAGCGGCTCCTTCGACTTTGGTTCCAGCCGACCAAGCATGGCTGCTAACAAGTGCCGCTTTGGTATTGTTCATGACTCCTGGTCTAGCATTTTTTTACGGCGGGTTGGTGGGACGAAAAAACATTTTGAGTATCTTGATGCAATGCTTCATGTGCATGGCCTTGGTTTCCCTGATTTGGGTCACAGTAGGCTACAGCTTGGCATTCTCAGGGGCAAACCCAAGTACTCCGGTAGAAGGTGCGCCTGCGGACGAAATCTTTGGTGGTTTTGCAGGAAACCCGATGAAGCATTTCATGCTCAATGGCGTTTTGTTTGACCAATCCTTTGAGCCTGTCAAGGATGTAAAACTAGGCATCAGCCAACAGCTGTTCATGGTGTTTCAGATGATGTTTGCGATCATCACGCC
>CAMDKL010000175.1 GCA_945900945.1 Pirellula staleyi DSM 6068 | reverse complement strand
TTGGCTTCTTGCGTCGCTTCGTAATTTCTTTGCTCAAGCAAGACACTTCGAAGGGAAGTTTACGTGGCAAACGCAAGAAAGCAGGCTGGAATACGACATTCCTCGAGCAAATCCTGGAAAACGCTTAGTCCTTCATGCGATGGCCGTGCGAGGTTATGCCGTTCTCCAACGGCGAATTCGATTTTGTTTGGTCTTGGGGAGTAATACATCATTCAAGTCGCACCGCTGCGATTGTCCGTCAGATTGCGAGAGTTCTAAATAGCGGTGGCGAGAGTCGGGTAATGGTCTATAACCGTGATGGTACCTGTGCGTGGCGCGCTTTGATCAAATACCAGCTATTGAGGCTGGGAGCATTTCGGGGTAGAAGTTCGGATGAAGCACTGAATCGAAACACTGATGGTTTTCATGCGCGTCATTACACGAAGGATCAGTTTGAGGATCTATTTAGAGCGTTCTTTGGTAACGTGTCTAGCAGGGTCTGCGGTCAAGTGTCGGACGCTTTGCCATTGCCGAGACGGATCCGCAGGCCGATTGAACGTTTTTTCAGTGAAAGATGGTTGATGCAAAAACAATCAATTCGCGGGAGTTTCATTTTTTTGACCGCAAGCCAACCTAACTAAGTTTAACGGACGAACGCATGGCCATTACTTGCGTGGCGTCTGGGGGATTTTAGTAGGCCTATAGCACATTTCAATATTCCATTGAGTTCACGCATGACTACTCACATCGCATTCGACTATCACTACCCCAACGCAGAGGCGGGCCATACAAAAGACTATCTTTGGCCATCTGTTACAAAAATTCTGAAGTCTGAGGGATGCGAAAGAGTTTTTGATCTCGGCTGTGGAAATGGAGCGTTCGCAAGGGAGTTAAAGAACCTAGGTGTTGACGTCTGCGGAGTCGATCCCTCAGAGCAAGGGATTGCGCAAGCGTTAGCAGCAGATTCGATGATAAAGCTTGAAATTGGAGATGGGTACCAGCCTTTGTCCGAGCGGTTTGGGAAATTCCCAGGTGTGATTTCGCTTGAAGTGATTGGTCATGTCTACTATCCTCGAAAATTCGCGAAGTGCATTGCAGATCTACTGGAACCTGGTGGGATTGCCATCGTTTCAACACCCTACCACAGTTACTGCAAGAATCTGATACTTGCGTTGTCTGGACGATTGGAACAGCATTTTGGTCCTTTATGGGATCACGGGATGATCAAATTCTGGTCGGTGGATACTCTAACGCAGTTATTTGAGGAAGTCGGACTGAAACGCACCCAGGTATTGCGAGTTGGACGACTGCCAGTGATCGCGATGTCGATGATTCTTGTTTTTCAAAAACCACAGTAATGAGTGTTTCATTTAGTGCAATGCTACATCGCGACGAGAGCCTAACTTGATTACGACTGCGGATCGTTCCCAGTCTTTGTCGGCAATTAGCGAGAGCTCGGTAACGCATGGAAAAATTCAGCGTGTATTAACAACGGTTTGTATACTGCTTGCCTGTATTTCCGTAGCATTTGAGAATCCGTTGCTATCGGCGGTAGGCATACTGATGCCACCGCTATTTTGGTGGCTTCTGTTCCGTCCTGGACACCCAGCTGTTTTATTTTTTGGTGTAATATTCCAGTGGACCCAATGTTACATGCCAGTTGTTTCCGCGAACAACGATGGAGTAGCTATCAATGAGAAATACGACGGAGCTCCCGCGGATATTGCCGTATGGTTTTGTTACGCTTCGTTGATTGTACTCTCGCTTGGAATACATTTTTACACCAAAATAGGGAGTAAAAACAAAAGGGCACCTACCCTATCCGACCAGGCTACGCAACTTAGTTTAAAGCGACTGTTTTATTTCTATTTTATAGGACTGGTGCTTTCCGTTTTGATCGTTGCTGTTTCTGCAAGGGCTGGAGCACTGCGTCAACCCATTCTCGCATTTGCAACAATTAAGAGTTTACCGGTGTTCTTGATTCTTTGGACGACATTGCAACGCCGAAAAGATTTATCGTACATGCTGATAGTATTGGGGATCGAAATCCTCATCGGATTTACAGGATATTTTAGTGCGTTCAAAAGCACTCTTTTCTTAGCCATTATCGTCGGCTTGGGATGCTACATTGACAAAAAGGTTAGTGCAGTGCCGATCGCGATCGCATTCTTTTTGTGTTTGCTGCTATCCTCTTTTTGGCAGACGATCAAAACGGATTATCGTGTCTTTTTGAACAAGGGCTCTAATCAACAGGTTATTGACGTATCCATTTCAGAACGATTGCAATTTCTGGCTGAGAGGGCCTTAAGCGTTTCGACGGGAGACCTTATGCTGGGGGGGGAATCGGGGATGCTTAGGTTAGGCTATATTGACTACTTTGCGCATGCGTTGAGCAATGTGCCAAGGAATGTACCGTATCAGAATGGAGAACTATGGAGAGGTGCGCTCGAGCATACCTTTATGCCACGGTTTTTCTTTCCAGACAAACCGATTATCAATGAATCTGCACGGACCATGCAATTCACCGGAATAACGGTCGCTGGGATGGACGAGGGGACATCCGTCTCGATTGGATATCCGGGTGAAAGCTATATTGATTTTGGTATACCTGTAATGTTCTTACCCATATTTTTGCTGGGCATTTTCTATTCGTTCGTTTACGAAACCCTTTCCCACGGTCGATTCTCACTTGCAGGCGCTGGTATGGCGACCGCTGTTCTCCTTGAGTTTGTTACAAACCTCGGATCGTCAAATATTGGCATTGTAGGTGGTCTTACGACAGGACTAATTGCATTTAAGATTTTTGAGCTTTATGCCGTCCCGAAAATTTGGCCGCTGCTGTGTGAACCAAATACAGGAATAGGTTCTTCGCAATGAAGATTATTCTTACTGTTGACAGTCTAACATGGGAGCATGGGGGACCATCTCGGTCAGTGCCTGCGTTGGCGAAAGCGCTGAGTATTGCGGGAGCTGACATTGAGCTATGGACTCTGCAAGCAGGTTTTGCGAAAGTTGAAAACGTCTTGGTTCGGGGGTTTCGTTCAAGCTACGAGTTAGCTAACCATCTTAAAACAATGGACCCGAAATCAACGATTGTTCACGACAATGGTTTATGGCGTCCCTTCAACACATTGGTCTCCCATACAGCGCTGAGACATAAAATCCGATATGTGATTTCGGCCAGAGGCATGCTGGATCCTCGGAGCATGAATCAGTCCTTTTGGCGAAAAGCAGTAGCATGGCATTTATACCAACGACGGCTACTTGTTGGTGCGTCAATTATTCATGCAACTAGCGAATTGGAAGCCATTGGAGTTCGCAAAATCGGTTTGCACAAACGTGTTTTTGTTATGCCTAATGGCGTCGATATTCCGCCAAAAACTTCCGTAACGAAAAACGGAAATTCTGTTCTCTTTCTATCGCGACTTCACCCGCAGAAGGGTATCGATGTATTGCTAAAAACATGGGCCGAAATAGCCCCAACCGATTGGCGTTTGAAAATTGCTGGGGGAGGAGAAAAAGTGTATTTGGAGAGTCTTCGGACGTCTGCTGACAGGCTGGGAATATCGCAATCAATTGATTGGCTCGGTCCACTCGATGATGAAAAAAAATGGCAAGCCTATTCGGAAGCAGATTTTTTTGTTCTGCCATCGTTCAGTGAGAGTTTTGGAATTGTGATTGCCGAGGCGTTGTCTTCAGGTTTACCAGTTATCACAACCACTCGAACACCGTGGTTGGAATTGGAAGCTTTGGGATGCGGAATTGCAGTCGCTCCCACCATCGCCGAAATTGGATCAGCACTCAGCGCATTCATGAATCTGTCCGTTGCTGAACGGGCCGCGATGGGATGCAAAGGACGGTCGCTAATGATCGAAAAATACAGTTGGCAGCGAATTGCCACAGAAATGCTCCAAGCCTACGAAGCAACTTTCCAAGGGAAGGAGGGCGACAGATAGATGTTTATTGAAATTGAAACCGTCAAAGCAATCGATTACCAGCTATGCATCATCGGCGCGGGCCCCGCAGGGATCATCCTGGCCCTCGAGTATGCAAACGCGAATCCACATCAAAAGATTCTCTTGGTGGAGTGCGGCAAGAACGTAACAACTACCAATCCTCTCGATGATAGTATTAGAGTCTCAAACAGTCAAAACCACCATGATCCATACGACTGCACTAATAAAGGTTTGGGCGGTAGTACGGCTTCTTGGGGCGGGCGTTGTGTAATGTACGATGATATCGATTTCATTCCGCATGGACCTGTGCAATCGAACTGCACCTGGGGGCCAGAATTTCTCGAGTCGGTGCGGCCTTACTTGCAATCTGCATGTGACTATTTTAATTGCGGCCGCGCACAATTCGAACTTGAGAATCCAAAACCGATTGCAGAGAATTTCCGATCGTCGAGCGTAACCGACCATCACATAGAACGATGGTCGTTACCCACGCGGTTTGGAACGGAATACGGACGTCAGCTCAAGTCTAGTGAGAATATCCATGTGTTGGCTGGCTACTATGCTTCTAACGTTGGGCAACTCGATGCAAATAACTGCGTCAATTCAGTAGAGTTGAGATCACTCAACGAAGAGAGTACCCACTCTGTCAACGCAGAGAAATTTGTGTTTTGTGCGGGTGGGCAGGAATCAACCCGTTTGTTGCTCAAGTCGCCGCATTTATTTAAGAACTTAAGTTCAATTCCAGCATCGCTTGGGAAATACTATCAGGGGCATTCGTCTGGTAAGATCGCTTTTGTCAAATTCTACGGAAATCATCAAAAAACGGAATTCGCTTTCACGATGGATACGGATGGCACGTATTGCCGTCGCCGATTTCAGTTTTCCAAAGATGCCATTATTCAAAATCGGATTCTCAATATTGCGTTTTGGCTTGATATCCCTCCGGTCTATGACCCAGCCCATCGGAATGGCACCTTGTCATTCATCTATTTGATGATGATTTCACCGGTACTTCGTAAGATTTTGCTTCCTCCGGCAATTGCAAGGTCACTTACCGCAGAGAAAAAGAATGGAATTCGCGATCACGTTTGGAATGTTTTGAGAGGCTTGCCTGTCTCCCTCACATTGCCAGCAGTCATTTTCGTTAAACGCTATTTGCGGCGACGAAAGTTACCCGGTGTGTATTTGTTGAGCAAAGAAAATCGTTATGCGATCCATTTTCATTCGGAACAAGTCCCTGCCGAGCGAAACCAAATTGCGCTTTCCGAAAATGGCCAGCAACTTGAAATCCATTACGAGTATACGGACGACGACATCGATTCTGTTATTCAGTCTCACGAACTGCTGGACGAGTATTTGCGGCACATTGGCTGCGGCGAGTTGCAGTACCTCCACGACAAATCAGATTTACCGGGTGTGATTCGCAATACATCCAAGGATGGACTTCATCAAATGGGAACCACTCGCATCTCCAAAACTCCAGAGGATGGTGTCGTCAATTTTGATTTAAGAGTTTGGGGGACTGAGAATCTATACGTTTGTAGTTCGTCCGTTTTCCCTACGTCGAGTCAAGCCAATCCGACGTTTTTTCTCGGTGCCTGTGCGGTTAGGCTAGCAGCGCACCTTTCGAAATTAGCAAGAACTTAATCGATGGTTCCAAAGCAGATTATTTACCCAATGCGTTACCTGAGCCCATTTATGGTGGGAAATGCAGAATTGCGTGAAGATGAGTTCCAAAACGGTTTTTCAAAATTGCTCAAATTGCCTCACCCATGCCTTCCTTTGGGAAGAGCCAGGACTGGCGTCTATTTGTTGGTTAAAGGGTTGATTCATGGCAAACGTGTAAAAGTCGTCATGTCGCCATATACCATTCCTGACTTGGTAAACATGGTTACTTTTGCCGGTGGAGTTCCTTGCTTTGTCGATTTCGAACCCAACTCCACCAATATCAGCGTCGGCGAACTCGATTCCATACTTGATGAGCAAACTGCATGTGTCCTTGTTACGCATTACCATGTCAATCAAGCGAACTTCAACGATGTATTGAAGGTTTGTGAAAACAAAGGGGTTGCAGTTGTGGAGGATTGCGCGATTTCATTGGGAGGCACAATTGGTGGGAAGTCGGTGGGAACGCAATCTGCAGGCGGAGTTTATAGTTTATCGAGCTACAAATTTTTGAACTATTTTTGGGGCGGGGCGATTTTCGCAAAGGACCAACAATTTCAGGAACGAATTGCGAGTGAAGTTGGAAAGTGGCCGCGATTGCGGACTAAAGATTATCGCCCTCAGGTCTTACGGACTCTCAAATACGATTTGGCCACACGTCCGTTACTATTCAGTTTGGTAACAGCCCCGATCTTGCTATGGAAGCAACGCAGATCTAGTCTGGCACAAACGATTCGACAACCCAGGATCGAAAGCGAAACTTTCGACTCAACTTTGCAAAGCCGCCCGAGCGCTGGTGCGTGCGCGGAATGGTGTTCAAAACTCGGGAAAGTCGAATCCAACTTGTCGCACCGACGAAAGATCGCATCGCTTTATTCTCGTCATTTTGGGGAACTAATGGTCGGCGCAAGCAGCGCGGAAGAACTAGACGCAGGTTGCTACGTCAACTATCCGATTTGGGTTGGCGTAGAGAAACGGGATCGCATCTACAAATCAATGTTACTGGCTGGATACGATGTGGGGCTCAGTCTCTATCCCAACGTGCATGAGCATCCGAAGTTTCTCGAAGTTGCTGGTAAATCCACGGAAGTTTCGCGACTGTGCAGTTCGGTGCTATCATTGCCCTGCCACCCTCGTGTAAGTGAAGCCTACGCGGAGTCGTTGGCTATTAGACTAAAAACGGAACTGTAGCCTTGCGTAGTTCTCGATTAGCCGAAGAAAACAATTTGCGTTACTTACGGGGTTTTTCTAACTAAAGCTATGTGTGGCATTTCTGGTTTTATCGGGATTGATCCTACGGAAGCTACGATTGCCGTTCAGGTCATGAACGATGCAATGGTGCATCGGGGACCAGACGCTGGCGGGAATAGTTTAGAACGAATCGGAAATAGTTGGCTGGCACTTGGGCATCGCCGACTCTCGATACTAGACCTTTCACCGTTGGGGAATCAGCCAATGGTGTCCGACGATCAGTCCGCAATCATTGTCTTTAATGGAGAGATCTATAATTTTCAGCGATTGCGAGAACGGCTTGCTCGCATGGGATGCAAATTTCGAAGCGGATCCGATACGGAGGTTTTGCTTTATGGATTAATGCAATTTGGGAAAAAGTTCATCGAGGAATTAGAGGGTATGTATGCCTTTGCTTTTTTTGATCGCAAAAAACAGACGCTTACTCTTGCTCGAGACCCTGCTGGAATTAAACCTCTTTATTATGTTGACCAGACCGATCATTTTGTTTTTGCGAGTGAGTTGAAACCCTTGCTGGCTACCGGCAAAGTCTCACGAAAGCTCTCGGTTGAAGCCGTCGACAGTTTTCTGGCCTATGGGGCCGTCGCACAGCCACTTTCGATTGTAGAAGATGTCAAAATGCTCGAAGCCGGTTGTCGACTTGAAATTCGTTGTTGCGACGGATTAGTAAAGGAGTCTACCGCAAGTTGGTGGCATATGCCCACCCCCACGTTTCAAGGTTCGCTTGAGCAAGCAGTCGAAAAGACGGAACAACTATTGTCTGAGGCGGTACGAGATCATCTTGTTGCAGACGTACCAGTCGGAGTGTTTCTATCGGCCGGCATCGACAGTACGATTCTTGCCTCCTTTGCCCACCAGCACAACAAGGACGTTCGCGCTTTTACAATTGCGGTCTCAGAAGATGTTGATTTAGACGAGTTGACGATCGCCACGGAAACAGCGAGGCGAATCGGCATTGAACATGTTCCTGTTACAATGTTAGGAAGCCATGCGGAGGACGCTGCGTTTGAATGGCTGGCCCATGCGGACCAACCGTCAATCGATGGTTTGAATACATTCGTTATTTCAAAAGCAGTCAGCGGTCATGGGATCAAGGTCGCAATCAGCGGCTTGGGCGCTGACGAGCTTTTCGGTGGCTACCCGAGTTTTGTAGAGGTGCCAAAGATCGCTTCGGTGGCAAAGTGGTTTAATCGCTTGCCTCGCGCTGTGCAATCCATGGCTTCATGGGCAATTAGAAACCGGAAGTCATCCGAGTCGGCTGAAAAATTGATTGATATGCTAAGGACATATCCATCGATAGCTCGCTTATCGCTCCAACGTAGGCGACTCATGAATGATCAACAAATGAACTTGTTGGGTTGCGTTTCAGCAAATGGGGGATTTGGGGAACTCTGGTTGCCAGCAAAATCACTGGAGAAACTAGATAATTCAGCACAGTTTCCTGGTTGGACAATTTCCAAGATGGAGTGCAATTTCTACCAGGGCAACACCCTTTTGCGCGATTCCGATGCCAACAGTATGGCTAGTTCACTTGAGATTCGAGTGCCATTCTTAGATCAACGACTATTGAATTGGCTTCCGTCGCTGCCTGATTCTATTCGGTTTCCAGCATCCGCACCAAACAAGTTTTTGTTGCGAGAAGCCGGCAAAAGACACTTGGACAAAGTGCATATTAGACGTCCCAAGTCCGGTTTCACGCTGCCCATTCACAGATGGATGATAGGGCCGATGAGGACGCTGTGCATGGAATGCCTCGATAAACTTAAATCCTCATCGCACCTGAATCCCGATGGTATTGATACAATTTGGAATGGATTCATACGAAATCCTACCCTTCAAGCCTCGTCTCGCGCGTTAGCCTTAGTGGTACTAGGGGCCTCCCTGCGATTCCGACGAACCTAAGTTCTCACTTCCAGCGAAGTGCCGATCTTGAAACTAGAGCACATTACACCATTGATCCTTACGTACAACGAGCAGCCAAATCTGCTCGATACTCTCCAACGACTCGATTGGGCCAGTCAAATACTTTTGGTGGACAGTTTTAGCACAGACGATACCCTTGAAATCGCTGCAAGATTCCCACAAGTGCGCGTTGTACAAAGAACGTTTGATCATTTTGCGGAACAGTGTAATTTTGGGCTACTGCACATCGAATCACCGTGGGTGTTGTCCATGGACGCTGACTACAAGTTGGAGCCCGCCTTTGCACGCGAATTGCTTACGCTCGAAGCTGAGCATTCCGGCTATCAAGCGGCGTTTTGTTACGCCATCTATGGACACCGATTGCGAGCGACTCTTTATCCACCGCGGACCGTTTTGTATCGCGCTGACAAAGCGTGCTATCACCGAGACGGTCACGCGCATCGCGTGCAAATTGCGGGTACGATTGGCAAGTTGTCGACGAAGATCGTCCACGACGATTGTAAACCTCTTTCCAAGTGGTGCGAATCGCAAATCAGGTATGCACAAAGCGAAGCTTGTAAATTGACTACTTCTGGGGCAACACAATTATGTTGGAAAGATCGAATTCGTTCGTATATTGTATTCTCGCCAATCCTGACTCTTTTCTACTGCTTGATTATCAAAAGACTTATCTTGGATGGCTGGCCAGGCGTTTTCTATACCTTTCAACGAGTGTTTGCGGAGCTTCTGCTTTCTTTGGCCCTGTTGGATGTTAAGCTGCGAAAACGACTATCGATTCGTCAAGACGAAAAACCGAAATTGAGTTGACTCGCAATCAGCGATGGCTTGTATTGCGACCGAAAACGCGGCTACCGATTGCGGCTCAATCTAGAGATTTAGAGTAGAGCAATTGTCTCAATTACTTATGAAAACAATTGGGACAATCGTTCCACACTAAATCGCAAACCCATAATTCAGAACCGAAACTTTTCTACAATCAATAGTACTCTATGAGAATTTTAGGAATCAACGCTTACCACGGTGATGCGTCGGCAGCATTGGTTGTCGATGGGCAATTGGTCTCGGCCGTCGAGGAGGAACGCTTTAACCGCATAAAACATTGGGCGGGGTTTCCCTCGGAGTCCATTCGGTACTGTCTCGATGTAGCAGGGGTCGATATATCAGACGTTGACCATGTGGCTGTTTCCTTTAATCCGGGGGCTAACATGGCCAAGCGGGTTGCGTTTGTGGCTAGCCATCGACCTAGCTTTAGTGCCATCTTCGATCGGCTCAAACGACAAGGGAAAACGCTCGGGTTGGAAGACCAACTCGCACAAGGGCTTGGTGTCCAGAGATCGCAAATCAAAGCCCAGTTCCATCGAATCGAACATCACCAAACGCACGTTGCCGCTGGGTTTCTCATTTCGCCCTACGACGAAGCGGCTGTTCTCTCCGTCGATGGGATGGGAGACTTTACGAGTACCCTAACGGCTTATGCAAAAGGAACAGATTGGCAAGAATTCGACCGAGTCTATTTCCCGCATTCGATCGGTTTTCTCTATACCTCCGTCACAATGTATCTGGGGTTTCCGTACTATGGGGACGAATACAAAGTCATGGGACTTGCTCCCTACGGCGAACCGGAATTCGCCGACTTCTTCCGCAAATTGATTCGCCCCAAAGGGGATACGTTCGAACTGAATCTCGATTATTTCACTCACCATAGAAATGGTGTGAAAATGAATTGGAATGACGGTGCCCCGATCATTGAACCGTTCTTTAGCCAAAAACTAATCGATGAACTTGGCCCGGTTCGGCAAAAGGGCGAGGAGATGACTCAGCGATATGACAATATCGCCAAGTCGATGCAGGTCGTGACCGAGGAGATTATCCTGCACATGTTGAACCGATTGCATGCTCGTACCAAGAGCAAGAATCTATGCATGACCGGCGGGGTAGCAATGAACTCGGTTGCGAATGGCAAGATCACTTCGAAAACCCCATTCGAAAATGTCTATATTCCAGCTGGTGCGGCTGACAATGGGACTTCATTTGGTGCTGCATTCTATGTTTGGAATCGGATTCTCAAGCAGCCTCGGTCGTTTGTCCAGGATCACGCTTATTGGGGCTGTGAGAGTACCGATGACGAGTGCGAGGCTGCAATCAAGGCGGCGGAGTTGCCTTATAAGCGTTTGGCTCCTGAGCAGTTAGTTGAGCAAGTCTCCGATCTGATTGTCGATGGCAAGGTGGTCGGATGGTTTCAGGGGCGGATGGAGTTTGGTGCTCGTGCGCTGGGCAATCGATCGCTATTGGCGGATCCACGTCGGACGGATATGCGCGATATTATTAACTTGAGGATCAAGTTTCGTGAAAAGTTTCGGCCGTTTGCACCTAGTATTCTTGAAGAGCAAGTTGGGGAGTGGTTCGAGATTGATGAAGTGACTCCTTATATGGAAAAGGTGTTTCCTATTCGCAAAGAGAAACATGCGTTGATTCCTGCGGTGACGCATGTGGATGGGAGCGGTCGGCTGCAGTCTGTGAGTGCTAAGAATAATCCGTTGTATCATCAGTTGATATCGTGTTTCTATGCGAAGACGGGGGTCCCTATTTTGTTGAATACGTCTCTCAACGAGAATGAGCCGATTGTGCGAACGCCGGCTGAGGCGATCTCGTGCTTCTTGAGGACGGATATGGATGTGATTGTATTGGGGGCTTGTGTGATCAATCGGCATAGGGCGGATTTTCCGGCGGATAGGCGGAAGCGGGTAGGCAGTAGGCAGTAGGCAGTAGGCAGTAGGCAGTAGGCAGTAGGCAGTAGGCAGTAGGCAGTAGGCAATTGGCAATTGACAACGAATCGCAAGAGCAGCAGGTAGACTTAGGGTGGGCGCTGTGTCTAGCTTGCGAGCCTTGAGTTTCTGACAGACTAGATGGCAGGGGAGATTCGCAAGCGAATGCAGGCCCGGAGCTAGCGCTCGCCGGTTCACTAGAACTGTTTTTCGCACGAGCGGCTGAGGATAGCCGTTCTACAATGGGATGTTCGTTTCGGAGATGCGGACCTACGTGAGCAACCGGATCGGTATGTCGCGAATAGGGCGCTCGTCGGCGTGGGTTAGTCGTATGCAGGGTGGCTCAAGCACGAGTTGCAGGCAAATGGGAAGCACATCTGAACGGATGATCGCCTTTTGGCTGATGCTGCTAACAGCGACAGGTACGAATTTCTTGCTGTAGCTCAAGCGGTACAACGTCAATTGCCAGGGATCACGATCGATGACTAGCAGTTCACGTGTTCCCACGGCGGCATAAAAAACCAACTTCTCAAGGGTTCTGTCTCCAAGGCTTACTATCTCCACAGCGAAATCGGGGCCTCCAAACCAATGAGTTCCGCAATCCTGCGCAAAACTTTCATTGCAGAAAACTAATACGTCTGGAATCCGATAGATTCGTCGTCCAATCCGCCTGTCGGTCGCTGACGTTGGCTCCTGCTAGAGTACATCCTAGGCCCTTCCAGTCGATGACGGTCACTAGAGAAGCGGAAAGTTCGGTTGCGAGTGACTGGTGTTCTTTGTTGGCGATCGGCGGCATGATGTAAATGCCCTCCCAAACTTCATCATAGCGATCAATCCCTGTTGCCTGTCGTTGCGAGATTAATTCACTTGCGAATGCTTCGTCATTGATCAACACGTACACCGTTATTCTCCTTAGTTTGATTTGATTGTGACTAGGCGTTTGAGGGTGGGCAATCGAGAGCACACTCTGTGATGGAGGCGTGTGGGGATGATTGTGGAGGGCACCTGCGGCGAATTTGCAAGCGAATACAAGCCCAGAGCTAGCGCTTTTTGAAGTTGCGCTATTCGATTTAGGGGCAAAGCCCCGGTTGTTTACCTAGCCCAGCCCAACGGGCTCATCGTACCACACAAGTGCCTTTTGGCTGTCGACTGGGCGGGCCGAAAGAATCGTAACAATTTGCGAAATCGTGCATACGTTGCAGTCCGATCCAAAGTGTCTGGGTACCGGGTTCGGTCTTCG
>CAMDKL010000174.1 GCA_945900945.1 Pirellula staleyi DSM 6068 | reverse complement strand
TTGCCCTTCGTTCGGATTGTTTTGCGTAGACTTCCGTCATGTCGATGCGCGAATGACCACCCATTGCTTGAGCATGTTCCACGCCCAGTACATCGCGGATCTCCGTTAGGTTTAGATGGCGTAGTTGGTACGGATGCCACTGCGTTACGCCTGCCCGCTTGCAGGCCCTCGCAACAGCCCGACGATACGAATCCTGCGTGTACCGATCTCCGGGTTGTATTTCGGGACTATCTTTTGCTCTCGATGTCTGCGATGGCTGAACCTTGCTCTTACGTTCACTTCGTTTCGTTGCTTGCTGCCATGAAACGGATTCCGCTGGAGAGAAGCAACACGACCTTGGATCTCGATTCAGGTAATCCGTGATTGCCTCTCTTGCATCGCCCAGGATAGGGATAGCCCGTCCTTTGCCTTTGTTCTTATTCTTGTGCAGCTCAGGGCGATACATCCATTCAACGCCTGTTCTGTCGATGTCACAGGGGCGCAAATTGCATAGCTCAGATGGTCGCATTCCTGTTGCAACGTGAATTCGGATCATTGCCCTAATAACGGGTGGTAGCTCTTTGATAGTGGCCCGCACTATTTCCAGCGAAACTGGCTGAATTGCTTTGGTTTCCTTAGCTTTTGTTTGGCCTATTCGCAGTGCATCCAATGAGCGCAGGCGACTCCAGGCAGATTCGGTGACTAACTCTTGAGATACCGACCACCGATACATCCTGATCACCAAGTTTGTTAGACGGTTGCAATATCGACGGGCTTTACCAGAGTCCACCCATCGCTGCCTTTGTTGCTGGAGAGCCCTCGGTCCGTACTCGTTTGCGGGCAGGCTTCCGTCATGTTCATCCAACTCATCGCATAGAGCTAGGATGCGTGCCAACTCAGATTTGCTATTGGCGTAGGTAACCGTGGAATGATCACGGTATGCTGCGGTTAGGTGCCTCATCAGGATTGGCGAATCTGCTTGATGTTCAGGCGGTAATTCCACTTCGCGTGCAAGCAGTAGTCCCGCCCTTTCGTCAATCGCCCGCACATCGAAGTCTTTAGGTAGCGATAATTGGTTTGCTTGATACTCGGCAATCAGAACCGTATATCTTGCAAGTGACTCGGGGGAACCGTACTTTCCAAGGTAGATATTTCTGTCGTTGATCCTTACAAAACCTTGACCGGATAGATGAGCCCGCATTTGGGGCAATGCCGTCTTTAACCGTGCCATAATTACAACTCCTTCGTAAACTCAACCACCCGTGTACTAGTCGGTTAGGACAGTTTGGGGGTAGTTTTTTTGAGAATGAAGGGTCGCACGGGAGATTCCCGGTACGCGGTTTAGTGCGTCCGACCAAGGAAAACATTGGTGATTCGTTAGGGTGGTAGACGGGGCTCGAACCCGCGACCTTCGGAACCACAATCCGACGCTCTAACCAACTGAGCTACAACCACCATATTCGAGGAAGATTTTAGTGGCTTCCTGCCTGTCCGTCAACTCTCTTGGCTTTGCCATGAAATCTTTTTTGGAAACATTCCCCGGTGTTCCATTCACTACTTTCCGGCGAGATGGACGATCAACTCGTTCCCTTCTTAGCGGACTTGACCACCAATTGGTTCATAACCCTGTTGATACCAGAGGTTCCCGATGCAACTGCCGAAGCGGCGATTTTTTGATTCGCTTGAGTTACCGTGCCGCTCAAAGTCGCTAGGCCTTTGTCAACTGTTACCGTCACTTTGCATGGAGCGCTGATTCCTCTCATCGTCAGTTCCTTGATCACCGACTGTGCCAGCTTTATATCTCCGCTGTTTTGGGACATCGTACTCACTCCTAGGGCGAAAGAACAAAAGGGAAAGAGAGCACGATACCGCAATGCCATGCGAAACCACAGTAATTTTAAATATTCGGACAAAATAGATTGTGGCATACCTATCCATTTTGTCGTGGATTAGACAGCGCAACTACGCGTTTCGTTCGATGCCAATCGATGTTATCCTGTACATCGAACTTATGGAATGCAGACTCATTCAATTTCGAAAAGGAAAATTATCGTGGAAGACTCGGACGAAACGGATATCCAAGAAAGCCAATCCACGGCTGCTGCTGTTGCTCAACTTCCCAAAGCGGCACCTGAATGGAAGCCGATTACTGCGAAGCAACGCCGGGTGCTCGGAACGTTGATGGAAAAATCCAAAACGACGCCAGATGCCTACCCGATGACTTTTGCTGGCCTCTGCACAGGTTGCAATCAAAAATCGAACCGTGCCCCGATCTCGAACTATAGCAGCGAACAAGTCGAAACGATCGTCGACGAGCTTCGCACAATAGGGGCCTTAACTATCGTCCAAGGACTTGGGCGGAATACCAAGGTAAGGCACTATGCTTACAACTGGTTGGCGATCAGCAAGGTCGAGGCAGCCGTCATGACGGAACTGCTGCTCCGAGGTGAGCAGACCATGGGCGAACTTCGAACGAGAGCGGCACGCATGGAGCCCATCAATGACCTGCAACACATGACCGAATTATTTAACGAACTGAAACGACGCAATCTCGTTGTCGAATTGAGCCCGCCCGGTCGAGGGCAGATTGTGTCTCACAATCTCTATCCTGAATGGGAGCTTGAGCAAGTTCGCAAGTCTGTTGCTGCCGGTATATCTGCGATGGGAGATGCTGTAGAACCAACGAGCTCTCCGAATCGCACGTCTGCATCGAGTTCAGTCGCAGGCCTGGATTCGAGTCATCGCATCCAAGAGATGGAATCAGAAATAGAACAACTCAAGGATTCCATCAACGATTTGCAAACACGGCTCAGCCGACTTGAAAAAGACCTCGGGGTCATTTGACTCCAATGGCTAAGGCAGCCACGATCGCCATAAACAGTGGTTGAACCATGTTCGTCATCATTTTCTCGGCCGAACTCTTGCCACTGATAAGAAGGGTCGCGACTATCGGCAAACAAACGGTTGCAAACAGGACACAGGCGGTCGGCTTAAGCCAGTTGCGACTCAAGTCGGGATGAGGAATAGGCATTTGTTTTTGCGAGCTTCACTTTTCTGGCAATCGAATAAAGCCCTGCCAATCCGGTGGGGCGGAGCGTCCGTGCTGTGCGATAAAAACAGTTAAAAAGTCTTTAACTCGATCTTCCGCGGGAACTTGATGAAGGAGTCGAAACGCTTCCCCCCAGTTCCCATCCTGCAAACCATCGAGAGCTTTTTCGTAAGCGAGGATGTGCGCATCGGTAAGCAGAACGTCTGGCCCCTCTGGCGGCAACAATTCGCTGACCATGAGTGGCGTGGTCATGCCGACAGGCAGCACGCGTGCAACGCGTCGTGTTCTAGCGATCGCAGGAGAAACTTCTTTTCGAACGCGGTTCGCAGTCGCTTCATCCATGAGGATAGGGGCACGCAGTTGTTTTGTCATACTCTCTAATCGAGATGCCAAATTCACGACGGGTCCAAAGACGGTCACCTTGACCTGATCTACCGTACCAATTCGACCAGCCACGGCTCGACCCGTTGCGATTCCTAGCCCAGCTCGGAAGCCGGATAACGCATGCTTTTCAATCGCGGCTGCGGTTTCGAATTCAGCGCGAATAGCGAGTGCGGCCTGAGCCGCTTGTAGAACGGAGCTCTGCTGCTCCAATGGCCAGCCCCAGAAACCCATCGCAGCGTCGCCATGGAAATCTCCAACGACACCATTGCGGTCGAGAATGTGGTGGGTCATCACTCCGAGCGCATCGCTCACACGTCGAAGGAGCTCCAATAGTTTGTCGCCGGACTCCTCGCTTTGTCTGGAAAATCCTCGCAAATCGCAAAACAGGACGGAAACATTGACCTCACGCGGAGCAAGCACTTCATCGGGGTCTCGCGTAGCCAATGCCTTTTGGACAACTGGAGCAAAGAACGGTCGCAGTGAATCTTGCCGTCGTTGAAGTAGCCGGGTTTGTCGCAGCGAACCGAGAGTCGTAGCTGTCAGTTCAGCAAACTTGAGATCGTCTTGCAGGTCCATCGTAATGGCAGCGGTCGCATCGCGTGCGTTTTGCGGAACCAAATTGCCAAAATCACCAGCCGCATAAATGGCCCATCCGGGGCATGCCTCACTATTGATCGGGGTGCAAAAGGCCCAATCCACGTTTTCGCTTTGAGTATAGGATTGGCTGGTATCAATGCCGCGACTCCAAACGTGCAAGACACTTTCGCGACTACTGATGGCTTGATGGATTAATTGGGCCGAAGGTGAGAATTGGTGGCCTATCAAATTGCGAGAATCCCAGTGCAACAAGCGAATGCCAAATTCATTGACCTCGCTTGAACTTCGCCCTTTCGCCACACTGTTTTCGGGAAGAATCGCAACCGTCTCGCCATTGGGTTGATCGCCGACTATTGCCACAAAGCTTGCTTGCTGAATTCCCTGCATCAAAACATTGACAACGCGAGCACACAATTCTTCATCGCTAGTGCTGCTAGAGATGATTTCAGGCACGCGACTCAGCACCTCGATGCGGCGGTCTGCATCTCGATATCGGGCTTGTCGCAGTTGTGACGGTGCATAAGTATGTTCTGTAAGTGCAGGCATCTCGTCAGACGGCAACACCATCCGGACGCGTTGATCGACTAAGCTAAAGGTGGTTTGGCCGATAACGAAATGTTCGCCAATGCCAATATTGAATTCATCTTGACGCAAGCCCTTGTGGAAGATGGGATTGCGAGCGTCTAGCAGCCTTAAAACTTCCAATCGAGAACCGTTCCACATGAGCCGGACGTGACTTCGCGAGATGCGATCATCCCATGGAACCGCCCAACCGACGGTCGTTCGGCCTAGTATGACCGGTTGCTGCAAAGCCGGATCTTTCGGCAAAGGACGCCGCCAGCGGTCGGATGGGCTTGGCCCTTGAGCAATCAAATCCGGCATATGGCACAATTCGTAGTCTATGGATTCGGGAAAACACCTGTACTACTTTAGCCAGATTTTTTCATGTCGGATAGCGTTGTCGACTACGATCGCACCCTAATCGGATGGAGCGGGCGAGACCCATTCGCTTGTTACAACCGTTTCCGTCGGCGCATTCGTTCGACGTCGCCGTCGGGGTTTGTTGGCTGCCCATTCTTTTGTCATGATTTCAAATACGTCTGGGCTTTCGTAGCGAACGATGTTCTTGCCCTCAGGAATGGGTCCGATGAGACCCTTGAAAATTGGCATTCCACGCAGATCTAGATCGGTGCTGCTGTCATCAATTCCCACTTGAGAATGGGTATTGAAGATTGACTCAGCGCTGTGAAAATCGCGGGTCCGAAGTGCACCGTCCTGCCCTCTTGTCACAACCCGAAAAACTTCCTTCTTCACCATGGCTCTACTCCGGTCAATCGCTTTTGTTCAGGTCGTTCGGCTCCTTCCGTAAAATCAGGTTGCAGGGAATTGCGATCGATGAATTCCCATCGCACTCAAGCATCCTTGCCGAGCCTTTCCAACAAGGATATCTAATCGACCGTTGGACGACAAATATTGCGAATCAATGCTAGTCCTAGCCTTAACCGGCACCACGGTCGCAAAAGCGAATTTCGGATCGACCGTTACAAATGTTCGACAGTGCGCACTCATCGTTTTTTTGCAGCCTTGCCTCAACGCCTTTTGTTATCGAGTTCACGATCGGAGAAAGAATGTTGCCCCTCTGATGGTGAAGAACACAGCAAAGATATTGTGGTGCCTACAACTAGCTGATTTGCTGTTCATCGTACTGCTAGTTGGATGAGCAGCTTCCCCAATTCATCCGTAGAACTTACCTCATCTGCGGACTGGAGGTGTTCACACCAGTTCTTCAAAAAAACAGCGTCTAACCAATCTTCGCTGCTTCGTTTCTTCATTTCCGGCGAAAGGATCGAGAAGTTTGGTCCTAAATCAACGATTCCCCCTATCTGAGCAGTGGAAAAGGGATTTGAAGTTGAGAACTGATCAATGGCCAGGTGCAATGCGGGGATGATTGAGTCAGCCGAAATTTTCGAGATGCGGATGGAAAACGAACTTGCTTCCGCATTTGGAAAAGACTTTTTGAGAGACTTGGCAATGGCAACATTCTGTAATTTACCAAGCCAGGTAAATACGGTCATGGAATCGCCGGACCTGAAGTAGACGATTCGCGTATTCGGTATATCGAAGAGACTTGCTATCGCAACACCTACATCAAATGCGTATGAAATTGAACGTCGATCGTATAAAGGCGTTACTGGATGGCTACCATCAATGCGAACCAGTAAACGCTTAGAATTTTCCGCACGCAATAGCTTGTACGACTTCCCTGCGATACGGACTCCGTTCGAGTTGTGATCGAGACTATTCACTCGTGCTATTACGCGGCCAGTATCTGCGTCCACAATCGACGTCTCGACGGGTGTGGGTGCGAGGTTGCTAAAAATCCGTGGGCTTTCGATAAACTCCCAACCTTTGGCAGCTGGCTGGTAGATTCCATTCTTTTCATCCAATATCTTCAACGAAACCATTTCGCTTAGCATATGGTCAACTTCCTTCCCTCGCAGTTGCGGATGTTGCTCCTCGCAAAAAGTGGCTTTAAATTGTTTTGCAGTTCTTCGGTTTTTTTCTACTTGTTGGAGATAAGCAAGGACTTGTTGAATGAGTACGGATCGCCTAAAAGGAATGCGGGGGCCACTAGGAATCCCAATAGACGCTTGTACAATAAGTGCTTCAAAGATTATCTTTGAAGCGGAATCGCGGTAGCCGACCTTCTGCAAAAGTTGCAACGCTGGCAGTTGCGAGACCGTATCTTCGAGAAAATCCGAGACCGCCATTAGTCATTCCATTACCAAAGTCGCTGAATGGGATAGGCGTCAAACGCTTCGTCAAAACTGACGACTCTCATCAACTCAGCCATCGCCTGCACGATCATCAAGCGGTCGAAAGGATCACGGTGATGATGGGGAAGATGAATCAGCATTCCGGTATGGCGTGGCAGGATCGGCAAGATCGAAAACCCATTTCCTTCAATTGCGGCGGCGATGAAATCTTCGAACAATCCGGGGATGGAATATCGTCCGAGGCCAATCTTGATTGCCAGTTCCCAGTGGCTGGCAGGACTCACCCATTTTTCATTAGTTGGGTCTTCGATGAGCTGACGAGCTTTAGGACTGCAACGTTGATCGCCTAAAGCAAACCAAAGTAAAGTGTGTGTGTCCAGAAGAAGTTTCAATACATGTACTCCGCAAAGTCTTTGAGATGTTCATCATCGTCGGAAATTATCATCAACATTCCTTTGCAACTACCAAACTTTGGCGCCCCCCGTTTTGGCGGCACAATCCGAGCCACCGTCTTTTGGTTCTGCACGATCACCACCTCATCGTCCGGTTTCAATCCAGCGATCAGTTCGCTCAACGTCGCTTGAGCCACATCCAGTTCAACCGTTTTTGTCATGATTCAAACTCCTGAGTTTCACGATTCATTCTACCTATTGCTGTACTTTTGTGTCATTCATGTTTTTCGTCGAGGGGAAAGTCTCCAATGGCACGATATGCATGAATGTAGACCGTGAATTTGGGGGGATCCCCCGCCGTACCGCGAGTCAGCTGATAGAATTCTTCGATAATCGGGAATTGATTGCACAAAAGAAGGCAATGACTTCGCAGGAAGCTAAAGTAGCAATTCGCTTGGACGGATTCCGAATGGAAATGGCAGAAGCAGTTGGAGTGTCGATCAAGACGGTGTTCAATACGGTGTTCAATAGACAAAGTCTTCTGGAAATCTCTGACGAAAACGTACTGTTTAAACCACATCAGGAATTATTCAACTACGATTGGTCGGGAGAGCGTTTGCCGAGGTTTGGTGTTGCAACCGCCGGTTCGGATTTACCGATCGAGGGGTGGTCTTTTTCGATTTTTTGCAAGAATGGAACTTGCCCTGTCCAGACGTGTCTCGTTAACCATCACTACCGAATGATGTTCGGGAGCCAATGGGAGATTGAGTCCTATTAGCTTGCTCCAGTGTCAACTGCCGTAGATGCTGGAGGAGGTTCCGTTTTCGTACCGTCAATCGCTTTTGCGATTGACTCATCACTAACGCTCGAGCCTTTCACTTTACGAATGAGTCCGCTGAGTGTCTTCGATTCAATTGAATGAACACCCGACTCCGTTACCAAGTCCTCTGCCTTTTTGAATTGCGTTAGTTCGGTTCTCAAGATCCCCAGCAGCGTTTGCAACAGGACTACCACCATAGGACCGACCAAAATCCCAATGGGGCCTAGTGTCTGAATACCGCCCAACACACTTAGCAGAGCAAGCAACGGATGCAGTTGACTCTGACCATGTAGCACAAACACCTTGACCAAGTTGTCGACGGTTCCTACCACCAACACCCCCCAAATCGCCAGTAGTCCCGCAGCAAGGGGGTTTTCCTCAAAGACAGCGAGATACAAACATACCGGAACCCAAACAATGGCCGGACCAACGAAAGGAACCAATGCACATGTCGCAGTCAGCGCTGTCAAGAGGATCAATGAGGGCATGCCAGCGAAATAATATCCAATCCCAGCAGCTAGCCCTTGAAACAGTGCTGACAATACTGTCGCCAAAACGATTGCTCGTGAGATACGATCAAACTGGGAAAGCAGCTCTAACTCATATCGGTCATCAAGTGGACTCAACTCCATCATGGTGCGTACCATGCTGGGTCCGTCGTACAAAAAGAAGTAGAGAGACACCAACAGGATGCCGCTATTGATTAGGAACCAGAGCACGACGGAAGCGGAGTCCACCGTAAACGTGACAAGCCTCGGTTGAACATAAGCTAGAAAACTAGCATTCAACCTGTCGACATCTTCATCCTTAGGATTAGCGAAATCCTCAAAGGCCGCCCACCAAAAACCACCCGCAATCGTTTCGCGAGTGTGTTGCCATTGCGACACCAATTCAACTACGGCACGTTGAAGCTGAGCCATAGTCGTGTCTGCGTTTGCTGTAAACGCATTCAGTCGATGGCCCATTTCCATGATCTCTTTGTTCCATTCAATTCCCTGATCGATTAAAAAGCGTCGAACCTCCATCGCCATCGCCCGTTCGTCTTGAGTCAATTCATCGAGAGGTGGCCCTGAATTAGACTTGAGAAGGTCTTTTTCTACACGGAAATCATCGTCCGAATATCTCCCTTGAGACGCAATGAGTCCTTGTAAGTCATCACCCGTCATGGCGAAAAACTCCGTAATTTCTTTTTCAAACTGGACAGAGTGAGCGACTTTAGGGGACCTCTTGTTCCTGGACTGAACGACTCTGCGAGAGAAATCAATACGTGTGGATTCGACCAAGCGAGGTAGTATATGCTCTAACAAAACGCCGATCTCGGCAACGTCACTTCGCAACAAACCCTTGTCGCTGACCAAGTCTAGGTAGGGTTGCTGTTTACCCACCTGAACCTGGATATCGCTTACTTTTTTTTGAATCTCTTGCGAGTGTTTCGCAAACGGAAAATCGAGATTCAAAAAGCTGTTGGACCGAAGTTTCGCCAACCCTAACTTGATGCTCGATGAGTCGAAGTTTCTATAAAGTCGAGCGCCCTGAATCGCCGCCATGGACAATACGAGCGCAGTAGGGATGAGAACAATCAACACAATGAGTGTTGTCGTAATACCTGCGGCGATGTGCTCACGATCCATTACCTTGGCGCAAACCCAACGGTGCAACGGTCTAAAAACTACGACCAGCACGGCGGCCAGGAAGACGGGAACAAAGAACCCGATCATGACTTTGTAAAACAGCGCCCCTATCACAACGATGATGGCAAGCAATACGGCAAACGAAATATATCGGGCCATCGAGGCAGTTTTTCAGTAAAAGACGTCAAAAGGAGGAGAACAACCCTTGGAGTGACCTGGACAAACATTCGATCTCTGCCAGGATCTCCACCGTGATTTTATCGTAAAACAACAGCGGACTCTACCTTAGTAGTTTTCTTGCCGTCATCCATTAAAATGAGCCGTTGATGCAAACCCCTGAGAAAGTGGTCCCAAAGGAAAAAACCTCTGTATCCACCGACAAACAAAAAGACCAATGGAATTGGCTCACGCGATTCAAGCCCGGCTTGAATTGGGCAATTGCGATCTTGGTGGTTTTGTTCCTGATATTGACAATCCGCAAGGCGTATTCGGACGTTTTAGTGCATCGAGAATACCTCGACCTTTCCGCGATGGACTGGCGATGGCTTTTCGCCGGAGTACTGGTGTACACGGTTGGCATGATGCCAGCCGCAGTAGCTTGGCTGCAAACCCTGCGAGCATTCGGGCAGACGGTACCGTTTTGGGTAGGCTTGCACGCCTACTTCATCGGACACCTCGGAAAGTATGTTCCAGGCAAAGCCATGGTGGTCGTGCTACGGGTAGGAAGACTGGCTCCACTCGGAATTGAAATCAAACCGACCATAGTTAGCATTTTTGTGGAGACGTTGACTAGCATCGCGGTCGGCGCGATTGTAGGCTGCATTTTCATTTTCTTAACGCCTGAATTCCCACCGCCGTGGCTGGTGATGGGTGCAGCGATTTGCATCCCATGTTCGTTCGTTTGTCTTTTGCCACACACCTTTCGAGCGATATTGGCCATCTTAGCCAAGAGCAAGATCGGTCGTATGCCTCGTTCGGTCAGTGAAGCGTTCACGTGGCGGATGATGATCCGGACCTGTGCATGGATGGCGCTGGGTTGGTTGCTGCATGGGACCGCGGGCTGGCTTGTGCTTTCGGGAATTCAGTCGACGCCTGGCCTCTGGACCTTTCAAGCGTGGGCGGCCTGTGTATCTGCGGTGTCTCTCGGTGCAGTAGTTGGTTTTGCTTCGATGCTGCCAGGCGGTGCCGTAGTACGAGAACTCGTCATCACTGGGTTGCTCAGCAATATCGTTCCTCAGCCGATCGCGCTCTTTGCCGCCATCGCATTTCGAATCGCAAACTTGATCGCGGAATTTTTAGTGATCGGTGCCATTTCATTGGTAAAAAGAAAAACACCTGCGCGATAGTCCTCATCCGATGGGTATATCCAAGAGTTCAAATTCATTAAGCCAGGAATCAAGTCGAAAACTCCCATTTCGCCGCCAAACCGGCAAGAGTCATCGCTTCGTCGAGCGAATCGTGCGGTATCAGCAAGTCCTTCCATGGCTTATCACCCGAATGTTGCGTTGCACGCAAACTGAGTCTGTTGCCGATTGCGTTGACATGGATATTCATAGATCAAAGTCTACTGTCGATTGGAGTTGAACCGCAGATGACGCAGATTTTCGCAGATGAAGAAAGAGGCAATGTTCTTCGGTTCTATCTGCGTTCATCTGCGTAATCTGTGGTTAACTAAGTGAGACTCAGTAGCTCGCGTTGGTCGTCACCGTTTGCCTCGATCGTATTCGAGTAGCGACGGATATAATAATGATTGGTGCGATGTTTTGCCGTTGCCGCAGATAATGCCGAGAAAGGTTGAGTCTGCACGCCTTGAAGTCGCACTTTGTTCCGAAACCTCTCGCTATACAAGCCCAAAGCGCCAGCGACAGAATTAATAGTGTTTCTAAAATTCCAAACACGCTCGTAGACGAGGCAATAGCGGTGTGTCCGGTTGGGATGGACCGTTCAACTTGAATACGGACATCGCAAGATATTTTGGACGCATAGCAGGAGACAAGTTAAAGCAGTCCTCCATGATGGCGGAACTGAATTTGTAGTCATGCGAATCCGTGCCCTTTACGAATACCATTTGCCGAGCTCGATCTATGAAATCACGGGCCCTGTTCGGCTCGCGTTCGAGGAGCCCCAACAGATTGCGAGCGGATTGGTCGTTGTCCTTGGCAATCGATTGCAAAACTTGATCCAGCGCAACCGCCTTGTCCTCCGGTGGCGATAGGGCGATGAAGTCGCCTACTTTGTCAGGTCGGTGCTTGCCTGATTTTACACGTTGACAGAACATTCCCAAGTAAGACGCATTTTGCAAAAGCAATTGTAACCTTAGGTCGGGCGCTGCAACTCTTCGATACGTGTATGCCAAAGCGTTGGTCGTGGTCACAGCATGCAACGCGACGATTCCAGGCTGTCGCATGAGCAACTCACTCGAACTCACGAATAATGCGTCCCAAATGGATTGTGGATTGACGCCGGACTGCAGCATTTCAGCGACCAAGCCAGCCGCGTCTTCTGAGGTCGTGTTATGAAACGTCTCGATCAATTTCGATGTGGCTTGCGGGTCGGCTTTTCCATGCAGCCAATCCTTTCGCATTTTGGCAATTCGAAGCTTGTTCTTTTTTATCGCCCGATCCGGTTCCAAATCGCTTTGGCTTGGATTGGGTTCGTTACTTCGACAGAGAAGTGCGAACGCCAAGCTGCGCATGATGGGTTCGGCATGTTCCCAGCTCATGGCTCCTAAAGTCCGGAATGCGTTGGCCACATAGATGGCCTTGTGCCCTATATCGCGAAGATCACGGGAACCGTAGTGGGCCATCGTTTCAAAGAGTTCGGATTCCGATGCGGTGCGTGACCAAGCGGCAATCGCAGCATCCGCTGCTTCCTCATCCCAGTTATCCATCGCTTGTCGAAAGGACCGTTCCGCCAAATGGGATTCTGGCAGTCGGCTATCACTGACAGTTGGCATGGTCCAATCCCCTTCGGTCACGTCGCGTTGCTGGCTCGCTTTGAAAGTGTCGGCAGCCCAAAAAAGCGGTAGCCAACGTTCCCGATCAGAGGAAGCGAGACTTGCGAGTCGTGCAGAGTTGACAACGAGAACCGCGTGAAACTTAAAGCCAACGTTTGGTCGGGGCTGAACATTGCGGATCCCTGAAAGAAAAAGAGCGCTCAAGAACTGTTGGTAGCCAAGGCC
>CAMDKL010000173.1 GCA_945900945.1 Pirellula staleyi DSM 6068 | reverse complement strand
ACCAAAGTCTCGTCGCCCAAAGAAATCTTCTTGCCGAAGGCCAGGCTGCTTCGTCTCTTGGGAAATCGATCTTAGGACACCCCATAAAAAATTCTGTAGCTCATTGTGCAACAACGCTTTACGTGCCGCCTCAACTCGTGTTCAGAGGTACTACCAGTTGCATGGCCACCTGGGTGCGATCACACCTCGCAACCGCATGAACGTCCTACTCGCCAAGCCCGGATCGCGTGGACAGCTTAGGGCTTTCGAGTCTGTCGTTTTACGATGTTGAGCCTTCATGACCCGCGAAGCCCCCTTCTCGCGGTCTTACTGGTTCCAAAAAACGTGAGAGGCCATCGACGATGCCACTTCCAATAACGTCTCCAGCCGGGGACTCGGTTCGCTCTTTGCACTTATCCGACTTCGACCTTCGATTCGATCGCTACCGGCTGATTCAGCCCAAAGCCGATCTACTCATGGCTCGATCGTTGGCCAAGTACGATCAACTCGCGCCGGTCATCTACTGTCAGCTTGAAGGGTCGTTGGTACTCATCGATGGCTTCAAACGTCTTCGGGCCTCTCGTACTCTAAAAGGAATCACTTCACTCCAAGCTCGACTCCTTGAAGTCGATGAACATGCTGCCAAAGCAGCCATTTTCAATCTCAATCTGGTTACCTCCAAGCCCAACGAACTCGAAGAATCATGGATCATCTATGCCCTGGTTCACGACGATGGTCTGCCACAAACCGAGGTAGCTCAAATGCTTGGCCGTCACAAATCTTGGGTTAATCGGCGATTGGCTTTGATCGAAAGACTTACCGAAGAGGCCCGAGAGGCGCTTCGATTGGGGCTGCTCACTCCAACTCAAGCTCATCACCTGACGCAGTTGCAGCGCTGCAACCAGAACGCAGCGATGCAGTCTGCTACCGAGCATGCACTCACATCGCGTGAACTCTCTGAAACAGTGAAGCTCCTGCAATCGGCCAGCACTCAAGAGCAAACACAATTCGTCTTGGAGAAACCTCGTGAAGCCATTCGGCAATCGCAAGACAACTATGTCCACCAGTGGGATCCTCGATTGAGCACAGCGGGGAATCGAGCGGCCAAACGCTTGGGCTTCCTGCTGGATACTGCCGCCAAGATGAATCATTGGTTGCGGCTAACTGGCCGAAGCGAACTGCAAGCCTGCGATCGCCCCATCCTCTTGCCAAGCTTCGTCAAGCTCCAAAACGAAGCTTCCATTCTCATCGAAGCGACAACCGATTTCATCAAAGAACTACAGCAACCATGAACATCGATCCTCTCGCAAAGAACGACATCATCTCGCGTTGGAAGAACAAGCAAAGCATACGCGGCATCGCCAGCGACTTGCAATTAGGACGTGCGGCCATCGCGAGCGTTATTCGTCAGCATATCGCACAAACCCAATCGATCGATTCCGATTCACCGCCAGCTTGCTTCGGACCAATTCCTTTGGCTCGCAAGTCGAAGCTCGATCCGTTCCTGGATTCCTTGACGCAGTTGTTGGCTCGTTATCCCAACATTACCGCTCAACGAGCCTTCGAAGAGCTGTCGAAGCTCGGCTATAAAGGTAGTTACTCCACGCTTCGCACCTCTATGAAAGACAGTCGCGCTAAGCCGAAAGCTCCGGTGATTCGCTTCGAGACTCCGCCCGGTGCGCAGGGTCAAATGGATTGGTCGACCTATACGATTGACTTTACACAAGAAGGCCGTCGTCGTGTGGAGCTATTTAGTTATATCTTGGGCTACTCCCGGCGGCAGTATATCTGTTTTACCGAACGCCAGGACTTCGACACGACCGTCCGTCAACATGTAGTCGCCTTCGAACATCTGGGAGGTGCTGCGGCCACTTGCCTTTATGACAACATGAAAGTCGTCGTCACTCGCTGGGAAGATGGGCAGCCGATCTACAATCCTCGATTCTTGTCGTTCGCAACACACTATGGTTTCAAACCCTGGGCTTGCGAACCGAGACGTCCTGAAACGAAAGGCAAGATCGAACGCCCATTCGACTACGTCGAAAAGAATCTTCTCAATGGCCGTACCTTCCGATCGTTAGCGCATCTCAATGAGGTAGCTCGTTGGTGGCTGGCTGAAGTGAATGATCGACGCATTCACGGTACGACCAAGCGAACACCGCTTGAGCTTCATGAAGAAGAGAAGCCGCATCTGATTGACCTACCAGCGATTCGCTTCGACACGGCTCAAGTCGTTTATCGCAAAGTCGATAGCGAAGGCTTTATCAACTACGCCGATAATCGATACAGCGCTCCGTGGCGGTGGAGTACTTCGATGGAATCCTTCGCAAGTGCCGCTATGGCAGACACGAAGCCCAACGGATCTTATCACTGCTGCACGGCTATCCCAAGAAAGATGGCTTGGCAGCCATGCAACGAGGGATTCAGTACCACGCTTTCGGCTATCAGTCACTGGAGCGGATCTTGGCACATGTCGGGACGCCGAAAGCCAACTGGGAACTTCTTAGCCAGCGCGAACAAGAAGCCTTGCAACGAATCACGGAATCGACCCGCGTAGAAGCTCGACCGAGCAAGGAGTATCAACAACTTATCGATCAAGGAAATCAAGACAAACAACATGAGCAAACCAACCAACCCCAAACCGACCAACGTCAAACCGACCAACCACCGAGAGAAGATCCTCCAGTATCTGGAGATCCTGAAAGTCAAGCTGAACCAGGAGCAGCTTGATTCCTTTCTGCAGCAGCATACCAAGGGATCGCTGAGCGTTTCGGAACTCTTAGCCAAATTCTTGGAGCAACCGGCTAACGCGAGCCAAGAGTTATCGATCCTCTCTCGCATCCGACGAGCGGGCTTCCCGACCGAAGCCACGTTGGAATCGTATGATTGGACCCGCAATCCTAACACGATTCGCCGTGAGCCCTTCTCTGAGTTGGCGACTGGGGAATTCATTCGAAGGAAAGAAAACGTCGCTTTCGTTGGGCTGTCGGGCCTGGGGAAAACGCATTTAATGCAAGGAGTGGCCAGAAAATGCTGTTCCTTGGGCTACCGCGTGAAGTATGAGACCAGCGCCAGCTTGATCGAAGTGTTGAACCAAGCCAGAGCGGTGAAAAGGTTAACGCCTAAGGTACGACAATATTGCTCGTACGAACTATTGATCATCGACGAATTCGGCTTCGAGAAGTTGGAGCGGAAAGAGGTGCCCGATGCGTTGAGTCTGCTTTATAAAGTGATCGACGGTCGTAATCGACGAAGCTCGACCGCGATCATTACGAATGTGAGTTTTGACGACTGGACGGAATACTTGGGCGATCCACCGATGACGATGGCGTTGTTGGATCGCGTAGTCGACCAAACGAATCTGATCACGTTCGCAGGTGACTCGATTCGCAAGCCGAAGAAGAAGCCGGAGAAATGAGGATTGACTATCGTGAGTTGAAGTCGCGGATCCGCTTGCGAGAGCTTCTGGAGCGGATCGGTTGGAAAAGTGTCAAGGGCCGTGGAGACCAACTCCGCGGCCCTTGTCCATTACCAGGCTGCCGATCGAAAGTATCGAATGACTGTGACGGCCCCACAAGAAAGGACCTCGCATTTAGCATCCATGCATCGAAGAACGTATACCGATGTTTCCGCTGCGGCTCGGCCGGAAATGCATTGGACTTCTGGCAAGCCTATCGCGCCACGTCCCTGTACGACGCTGCAAAAGAGCTGAGCCGAAATCCCTGAAACCCGCAACTGCACATCACGCTCAAGCCACCCAGCAAAACAACAACCGCCCAGCAGCCACCCTGCGAAAATGGCTGATTCTTAGTTGCGATTCATAATCGAGCAACACAATTCATTATTCTGGGTGGACGACAGCAACAGGCGTCCGCTCCATTAACGCGAGGAAAGCAAGATCGAAACCTTGAGCGTCTCAAGAAATTACTGGACTTGCTCGACAAGATCGGAGCGAATGGAAGATCACTTGAACGCGTTGTCACTGCCTTTGCCTCGTGTCATGGCATTGGACATGATCGAATCAGCGACGCACAAAGAGCCGACATCTTGGCGTTATGCCATGACCAAAGCCACATTGGCTTACGATCACATGCAGTTCCGGCGTCAACGCGATCAGGATGCTGCCTCGTACAACGCTTCCCGCGAGGAGCTTTTTCGGGCGTTTGGTGAAGCGGCTAAACAATATCAAGCGGCGGTGATACATGGCGAACTGCGTGAGGATCCAGGGGTCTATTTGACTTGGTTCAATATCTCGCTTGGCTCAAGTGATCTTTCGACACTCACTGCCAATGACTTGCTCACCGAAGGTTCAGAAAATACAGAACAGATTCAAAAGATTCGAAGACAAATACTGGAAATGCCAGACGAAATGGCTGACTCGCACTTCGGTGAGTTTGCACGACGAATAATTGATAAGTTGCCGAGCCTAACCCCAGAAGTAAAGCCGGGTGTGGTCCGAAGAGCGAGCGATATTGTTGGAGAGCATCCCGCAGGTGCTTTGTTGAGGCAAACTCTCGATATGTACGACGATTTGCTACGGAATGAAATCCATTTGCATCTCGCGATTGATGGCTCGGATCAGTTGGCACACGAGAATTTGGAGCCGTTCTTACAATGCGCTCCACGGCTGCCATCGGCCGCGAACTGGGCGGCTTTAGTCAGTTTTTGCAAAACAATGTCTAAAGCTATATCGGAGGCAAATACCAGCCGATCAACTTTCGCGATCGCATACAAAAATCGATCGAACAGGCTTTCCATGAAGATCTCGAATTGATCCATATCGGTTTCTTTGATTCCATGAATCCATCTAACCCAATCCAGGTTGAAGGAAAAAAAGGATGGGAGGAAAAGCCGTTGTGCTATTTGATATTAAAAGCAAAGGATCCAAGCGTCGATCGATTGCCACTCCTGCAGATAGATATCAATACGATGGACGATTCGGGAATGGTGGTTTTGCCTGTTCATTCCAATAGTGTCATGATCGATGCGACCTCGATTGCGAACCAAGGGGAATATGAAGCGAGTTTGCGACCCCTGCATGCTCTGCAGGTCACGCAAACCATCGATACTCGCGATTTCATTCAAGGGAGAGGCAAGGGCATCAAGTTTGAGATCGCGGCGACAGGTCGCGGAGTGGTTCCAGATCTCGATCAATTGTTAAATGGGCTTGACAAGGCAGTCTCAGGTTTTTCACTCAACCGAGAAAAAATCGAGTCAGAGGCGATTCGAGTTGTCGGCGTTGCGGCAAATTACAGCAGAATGATGGGCAATGCGTCGGCGACTCCGAGCGAATCGGACAACTACTTTGAAGCCGACGCAGACGGATTATTTCGTCTCCCGACAACCAAGAAGTGGATCGTCCAATTTGAACCGTCTGAAGCCGCCGCTGAAAATCTCATTCGCGTTCCGAAATTAGACAAGAGGCTAGACGGTAAGCTTCGTTCCGAACGCTACATCGACATGGACCTTGTAGGGGTTGATACCGAAACGGTTCCAATCGAAAAAGTCTCTCGCAATCGATTGCCAATGATTGCTGGAATTGCTATGGTTGGTGTTCTATTGCCAGCCTTGGTCTGGATTTATAGGCGAGGTAAAACGAAATCGTCCAACCCGGAGGACGCAGGCTTACGACTGCCCAATGAGATCACTCCATTTTCGGCAGTAATTACGTTGCAACGCTTTTTGAAACAATACGCATCGAACTTGACTCTTGACGATCGCGGTCGATTGCAAGCAGATATTTCGGAACTCGAAAATCGATTCTTCGCCGCCGATGCAAAAATAGATCCTCATCTCGCCAAAGAGGCTTTGCATCGATGGCAAAAAATTCTGGGGGGAACCAGACCGGGCTGATGAGAGTACGTATGCGTTCATGACAGCCAGGGTTCAAGCAATCTTTCCCCCACCGGGTTGGTCCGGGTTGTAGTAAAGATATGTACCAACTGGGGTAAGCGATCTAACCTCGCTTTAGAGTGACGAAGCAAAAAAAAAGGCCGATGGTTTTGCCATCGGCCTTTATTGTTCCCTGGCACCGGGGAAAACTTTTGCTTGCCCCGGTGCACAGTCTTAAGCTCTATCGTGAAGCACTGTCAATGTTGCAATCGACCCAGTAATTGCTAGTTGACAGTTATATGCTCTCCAACCCAGGAGGAAGGCCGGTCGAACATTCCCGCAAATTTTCGACCGACGACAGAGCTTTAATTGGTTCTTTGTTGGTCTAGGAAATACGGCAGCGGCAACTTAAAGGTCAATGCCAATTCGCTTGATTTTCACTATTTAAAGATATTGACACCATACTCGAGTTTTGCCAAATAACCTATCTTGCCTCACTCATCGTTCCAGCAGGTTTGCCCCTTGTGTTCCCGGCGGTCGTTCAACTTTTCGCACAGGAAAAACCAAGGCCCAACAGGGAGCATTTGCCCCTACAAACCTGCCTTGATTTCCTTAAGCCGGGCAGCTTCCGGTGTTCGTTTGTAATACTCGTCGAGAGGGTAGCAGCCAGAAACCAAACCGTTACGCGGCGCGGTGGTGCAGTCGGAAAACGTTCGACAAACAAGCTTTCGTTCGCTTTTGCCCAACTGAATCGCATCCATTAGTTGCTTAGGATACGACAATACCATTCGACCCAAGCCTATAAAATCGATCTTTCCTGTTCGAACTTGATTTTGCCCAATATTTGGCAAGAACTCCTGCAAATACGAATAGCCTGAACCGACCATCAGCGTGTCTGGAAACCGTGCCTTCAATTGACCAGCTACATTCAGTTGCCGAGCCACGGAAATCAACGGATCTTCATGCGGCTGGTATCCATCGGAGGGCGGATACGCTGCCGGCCGTAGTATATGTGGAGTGTAGTACGGGCTACCCGCCGAGAGATTGATGAGATTGACACCAAGCTTTGAAAGCAATTCAATCAACAAGTGCACTTCCGTTAAGTCATGTTGCAGTGGATCGGACTCATCGATGCCGAATCCCCAAACATAGGGCACTAGACTTGAAAAATCAGTTGGCATGCCTTGCCCTTGTTTTCCTGGCTGTGCGATAGCTTGATTGGGTACAAAAGGAACTGTGTCAAATGCACTTACGCGAACTCCAATTCCTAGCCCGGGTGCAGCTTGCTGCACAGCTTTAATAATCGAGAACAAGAGACGTGTCCGATTTTCAAATGAGCCGCCATAGATCCCAGGGCGAGTCTTTGCGCCTAGAAACTCATGCAGCAAGTATCCGTGGCAACATTTGATGTCAACAAAGTCAGCACCGATCTGCTGGGCAATGATCGCGGCCTTGGCGTAGTCACCAACCAGTTCATCCAGCTGAGAATCGGTCCATACCATTTCGTCGCTGTCGACCGAAAACTTCTTATCCAGGATCGGATGTCGATAGGCAACGCGGGGTTCCCAGCGTTTCTTGTCATTGGGGCGGCAAAAGCGGCCAGAATGCGTGAGCTGAAACCCGATCACTAAATCGTCGACACGTCCGTAGTTCGCTTGATGGCTTTGGATGAGGGTGGATCGCAGATGCTCGATTGCTGCCTGATTTTCCTTGAGAAGCAACAATTGGTTTGGGTTTGCTCGTCCGTCTGGCCGGACGGCCATAGCTTCCCCGCCCCAAATCAATTTCGCACCGCTTTCTCCGAAACGCCCCCAGCGACGAATGGTCGCATCGCTAGTACCTCCTGAATGCGTTCCATCCCAGCCCTCCATCGGCTGGATCGCGATGCGATTGCCAATTGTCTTGGATCTCCACTGAATTGGAGAAAGAACCGGTGACAGTTCGCCACGGATGAGCGGATCGTCGATCGGCAAGTCGATACCAAGTCTCTGTGCATACGTCCGGAATTCGGGGATGGACTTGAGCGATGTCAACTTGGTTAGTGTGTAGGTCATCGTTGTATTCTGGAGAAGTATTGTTAAGGTAAAAAGCCGTGACAGGGCGATTTGGGGAGAATATTCCGATAAAGAAGAGTTTTCACTCAAGGAAATCTGGTTTGGCTGCCGAAACGACGGGAAGAACTTCGAGTTCCAATTATTTACCTACCGTTCTGACATTTGGATTGATGATGATGAACACATTTTCGAAAAACGCTAGCACAGCTTTGATCCAAGCAGATTTTTTTCGGGGAAACAGGCGAACAACATTCGTCGCATGCCTTTGTTTGCTCCTCGCCTCAGCTTTGAGTGGCGGGTGCTCGACACTTTTGGGAAAGTCCAAAGGCCCGTTGGACAATTTGGATACGAAGGACCTTAAGCAAGCTGGCTACACTTTTGGTGAATATGGGGCGAACAAACCGTTGACCACGGGAGACGGCAGTCCAGCTATTGTGCTCGAGGTTAACAATGGCAAGCGGCATTTTGAAAAAATTCCATTAATGCCTGGCCAATCGCTCTTTATTGCCGATCTAATTCGCGATGCAAAATTGCAGAAGAAAATTGGTCGGATCAAGGCAACCATTTTACGGCCCAATGGAAAGAATTTGCCGCCGGTGAGACTCGACGTAGACTTTGATGATGCGGGTAAAAACGTGATGGAGGGACAAAACTATTCCTTGCGTCCTGGTGATCATGTGGTTGTGAGGCAAGATGATCAATCCAGGTTAGCAGCAATGGTTCCCGATCTTCCGTTCATGAAACGGTAGACCAGAATGCAAATTGAACCCGATATGGGTAGTTTTTTCGGTATTGCAACGACGGTCTCGGGCGTTTTCTTGGTAATGGCTGTTGGTGCGTTCGCACGGTTCATGAGGTGGTTCACGAGCGAAGTAGATCGGTCGCTAGCTGGGTTCACCACCAACGTGCTGCTCCCAGCGTTCTTTTTTCACCGAATTATGACCGACACGAATCTGTCGACAAGTCTTTCGGCATGGACGCCGTCGCTGTATGGAGCCGGTCTTACGGCATTCGGTTTTGCGATTTCACTAAGTGTGGTTTGGCTGTTCGGTCGCTGGTTTGGTCTGAATGAGCCATCCGAGCGACGTTCGTTTGCACTCTGCGCCGGGATTGCAAATTATGGGTACATCGCATTCCCTATCGCAGAAGCATTTTATCCAGGATGCGTCGTGGCCTTGCTCGTACACAACGTCGGAGTCGACATTGCACTTTGGAGTATTGGATTGTTTATTATTTCTGGTCAAGGCTTAAAGAAATCATGGTGCCGAGTTGTTTTCAGTCCGCCATTGGTGTCGGTTGTGATCGCGTTGACGATACGCCAACTGGGTGGCCAAGCGTTTATTCCCCAGCCCTTAATGCATATGAGCGATCAGTTGGGCCGCTGTTCCATACCGATCGGTTTGGTTCTCAGTGGTGCTATTATTTTTGACTATGCTGGCCGGGTGAAATTTGCAGAGGCGTGGCGGCCGTTGGTTTTGGCAATAGCCGTTCGGATTCTACTCCTGCCGATCGTCTTTTTAGCGGTTGCAAAATTCGGTAATTTGTCTCGCGAGCTTCAAGAAGTTCTCTTACTACAAGCCGCGATGCCGTCCGCTACCTTTCCCTTGGTGATGACGCGACTTTACAATCAGAGTGTAGAAACCGCCTGGACAGTCGTTGTTGGCACATCTTTATTTGGAATAGTCACGATTCCATTGTGGATGGTTTTCGGGGCACTTTGGCTTTGGTTTTAGCGGCTCGTTTCCAAGGCTGGAACTACCCGGAGTTTGGAAACGAGGGAAAATGAAAAGTGGGAAACGAAACGCAGCAGGTACAACGAGAACGCGTGAAACCGATAATGAACACTGATTACAAGCTGAATAATTTATCGAACAAATTAACATCGATAAACAGGATGAACAGGATAAAGTTCTGTATCTTGTCAATCCTGACTATCCAAGTGAACTAAACTGGGACGTTCTTGGCCTCGTCTGGGACGAAACCCTTCCCGTGATCGGTTGCTTTTTTTCACGAATTTCCCATAGCCGTTTGTGAAATGGTTTGTCAAACTTACGGGCGATTCCAATGAGATTTTTACAAAGGAAAGAGAAAAATGCAGCCAGACGATTCCGAAGACGAAGTTGAATCCCGATTGGACGGTTTGGTCGCTGCGATTGAAGCGGAGGATAAAGCAGCCATCTTGGATTGGATTCGCAACGAGCACTTTACTCTGGTTTCGCTCAGCAACGACGAAGAATCCCTCTCGGCGATGATTTTAGAAACCGAAGAATTTCCTGCCCTTGTCGCGTTCCTCAGCTCGGAACATGCCGAGCAATTTGTAGATTCAATTTCCGATCAGATCGAAGGTGAAGAAGTGGATTTGTTCGAGGTCGCGGGTGAGGATTTGCTCGCGCCGCTTTCCTCTGAGTTCGGTCTGCTGATCAATCCTGAGTCGGACGACGCCGTCATGATCGAGCCGACACTTTTGCAATTGGACTCCTAGTGCCGTTTCAATTTTGGATCCCGGTGTTGAGCTGATGTCAAAAAAACCTCGCTATGTGCTGGTCGTAACGGTCGAGGGCTTGGGCACAAATCTAGTTGGATGCTATGGTGGAGCCATTGGTCCGACCAGAAATTTAGATAGCTTTGCTTGTAGATCAATAGTCTTCGATCAGTTTTGGGCTGACACATATCGACCGATAGACATATTGGAGTCGATGTGGACAGGAAACCACTTTGCTTCTCGGACCGATGAACAGCTTGCAAAGTGCAATGCTTTGTTCGATCAAGCATTGTTGATAACCGACTCCATTGAGATTGTCGAAGAGTCGACCCTAGGAGACTTTGGTAGCGTTCTGTTAATAGAATCACAGGCCGTTGATTTGGCTGAAGACGACCAGGCTCAGATTAATAGGTTGTTTGAGGCGGCTTTAGGACAATGGGCGACGATGCGAGATGAGTATCCTATTTTGTGGATCCACTCGCGTGGTCTGAACGGGGATTGGGATGCACCCTATGAATATCGGTGTGTGATGTGCGATGAAGGCGATCCGGAACCACCCTTTGATACAACTCCGGGGCAATTGGCATTAACCGAGGAGACAGATCCGGACGAAGTCTTTGGGCTTGCATGTGCCATGGGTGGTCAAGCGATGGTCTTGGATGAAGCGTGGTCGATGGTCGAGGAGATCCTGGGGGAACTTGGAATCGCTGACGAATGCTTGCAAGTGCTCTCTGGAGTCCAGGGCTATCCCATTGGGGAACACGGCTGGGTTGGTCATGGAGCAGGTGCAATCTACGCTGAGACTCTGCATTTACCCTTGGTGATACGGCCGGGTAATCAGTTGGATGTAGGTGTTCGAGTGCCGTTTATGGTCCAGCCCAATTCCATTTTGAAAACCATTGCTGGATGGCTGGGGGTTAATGATATCAATGGTAGTGATGCTACTTCCAGAATCATGAGCACTGACATGGTTTCTGAGATTGATCCGTTGCCTGCTGAACACTGGCCGACCAAGAATCAGATAGCTTATTCCTGCTATCAAGGCCAAGTGCACGTTGCGGTACCTGCTTGGAGTTGCAGATGGTCGGCTGGCGAATCGATTGAGGGGAATGACACACAACGGGTCGAGTTGTTTGCGACACCGGACGATCGTTGGCAGCAAAACGAAGTGTCTCAGCGAGCGCAAGCGATTGTGGAGGAACTTACCGGTCATCGCGACGAGTGGCTTAGGTATTGCGTTGAAAGCGAATCGGTCGAGCGGAAATCTCTCAGCAGCGAACTAACGCATCCCATTCGGTAAATGATCGCAACGCAGCGATGAAATGTTTTGTTCCTATTTGAAACATTGCCGAAGAACGGTATTTTCGACAAGTGGGGCAACGGTTAAGATATCTGGCTGGTCGCTGGATTACGATAAGGTGTTTTCATTGACGGGCTCATAGCTCAGTTGGACAGAGCAACGGATTTCTAATGGAAAAACACCTTCTTAATATCCTGCGAAACCCGTAAAATTGCAGGAATTCTTCAAAAACAAACCCTCTCGAATCACCTAAAAACCGCCCTAGCTGGTGTCACTGACACCCGCTAAAAACAAGTCCGCTGCACCGAAGTCCTCAACCTACCAACGCCAACCGCAAAAGTCGTTCCGAGTGCGTGTCGGAAACCATTTGCTTTGAGTCCATCGGATGAAACACCGCCTCACCCCGTTCAACCCGTTGGCGCATGCAGTCCAGCTTCTCACGGGATCCGCACCAAAACACCGTAGGCATGGCTGGCAATGGCGGGTCCGGCTCGTCGTCCTGGTCAAGCCACCGTTTTTCGGGGATTCGCTCGCTTGCTATCATCCACGAATTATCGCTTAGGAACCGGAACGCTTGGATCCCATTTGCGAGAGCCTACCCAAAACCAGACTCGAAACCACCTCGGAAATGGTACCCTCTCGCAAACATGCGGTTTCGTGCTGTGTTTTGGTTGGCGGAAATGGGGCAGGGTAGCAGTGACCGTTGGGATCTGAGGATGGTGCGACCAAAACAGGGTCTTACAATGTAATACCCTCACAGGTAGCAGTGACCGTTGGGATCTGAGGATGGTGCGACCCTCAGCCGAAGTGCTAACGACCTGGAGGTATCTAGTAGCAGTGACCGTTGGGATCTGAGGATGGTGCGACGCCGTTTTGAATGAGTCAGCAATGATCGAAAAGCGAAGTAGCAGTGACCGTTGGGATCTGAGGATGGTGCGACTTGAAGTACGTGTCAAAATCGACTTTGACAGGTCCATGTAGCAGTGACCGTTGGGATCTGAGGATGGTGCGACTCTGTGTTGGAAAAGCGCACTCGATGCGCTTTTGTTCCTGTAGCAGTGACCGTTGGGATCTGAGGATGGTGCGACCTGTAATCATGCGTACCGATAGTGCGGTACGCATGTAGCAGTGACCGTTGGGATCTGAGGATGGTGCGACCCAGTGCATGCAGGAAATGATGAATGACGTTGTTAAAGTAGCAGTGACCGTTGGGATCTGAGGATG
>CAMDKL010000172.1 GCA_945900945.1 Pirellula staleyi DSM 6068 | reverse complement strand
CTCAAGTAGTCGTCCTTCGTTACAAGAAGCCAGTGTTGGCCTATGTGAACGATCCTGAGCGAGAGCTTTTGGTCGAAGAAGAAGCAAATCTCGGTGAAAAAGGCCGATACCGGCTGATTCAGCCCAAAGCCGATCTACTCATGGCTCGATCGTTGGCCAAGTACGATCAACTCGCGCCGGTCATCTACTGTCAGCTTGAAGTGTCGTTGGTACTCATCGATGGCTTCAAACGTCTTCGGGCCTCTCGTACTCTAAAAGGAATCACTTCACTCCAAGCTCGACTCCTTGGGAAATGAAAAGGTGTCCGGTACCGTTTATCTGAGCTAGCCGTTGGGGGCCTGCGCCGGGGTCAGGCTCGTGTTTCGGGATTCAGTTTTAGTTTCTTTTCAATGGCCTTTTGCTGGCGAACTGCTTCGATTGACTGTTCAATTCGCTTGGCACCTCGCCGTATCAAGTCTGAGGCGCTGTCCGGATGATTCAATCCAAATCGTTCGGACAATTCTCGCAACGTTGCAGAAGTATAACGACGACACAAATAGGCTGCCATATCGCGACCGGCGGCAACGCTGCGAAATCCTACGTATTCATCTGCACTTACGGCGTACTGCGATGCTGTCGCTTCAAAAATCGAATCTACTGAAACGGGGTTGGCACGGCGGACACGGCGTCGGTGCAATACCGGGTCGTCACCTTCAGCCATCGATAAGACTCGTTTGAGAAAGTCCTCGCCGCCATAGACCCAATCACGAAGACGATCGATTCTCGGATCGACGGAATCGATCAATCCGTCTTTCACAAACCGGCGATAAGCGGACATCGGATCGTTGCCGCCATTGCGTCCCGACCAATACCGATGGTGTTCATCATAAGCAACCCAATCTAGTCGATGACTTTTACGGGCATAGCCGCCGAAACTGCTGTAGGGATAAGCCTCCGGCGTATCGCTCAGTGGCTTGCTGCCATTGCAGGGGTTCAAGTGAATATATCGGCTCAAGTTCCAATAGTATCCCTCGTCTTCAACCGGGAACGCTTTGTAGCGTCCTTGAAACAAGTGACCCGTCCGTTGATTTCGTTTGGCGTACCAGTTCGCATATCCCGAAAGCCAATGCTGCATACCACGGCACAGATTTGGCTCGGGCGTTTTGATCAGCGCATGAACGTGATTTGGCATCCAGCAAAAGGCCAACACGATCCAGCCACTCCGGGAAACTTCGTCGCTCAATCCTTGCGTAAATCGCGCGTAGTGTCCATCATCATGAAATAACGTCCGACGACCATCTCCACGAGTTACCAAATGATAGATCGCGCCGGGATACTGAAGTCGAGGAGGACGCGGCATACTAAAAGCCCTATTTTAAGTGACGTTTCATATCAGCAAACGCCAGCCTACCGTGCAGCAGATGCCTACGCAATCCCGAATCCCAAGTCTGACCCCACAAGACCACAAGACAGTTCGGAGATCGGCCCGACGCGAGGAAAAAAGTCCGGCTTGGTCAAACTACTAGCCTATGCGTTCTTCCTTCGTGTTTTTGGTATGATTGTTGAATTCTCTGCTTCGTACTGAAACAATCCAAATGGAAAGACATGAAATGCTATTGATCTCTCAAACTCGCAATCCGTTCCACAATCAATTCGTTTGTGGCAAACTATTTATTGGAGTGGCGATCGCGATTTTCTCCACGAACTGCAGCGATGCCCAAGAATCGCCTAAAAAGCTGCCAGCCAAAGTTTCCGACGACGTGAAAGCAATTCCAACCAAGGAGCAATCTAAATGGAAGCCGCTCTTAGAGAAAGATTCACTGAAAGGTTGGGAGATGACCAACTTCGGTGGCGAGGGAACTGCTGAGTTGAACAATGGAGTCTTGCGACTTGAGCGTGGTGAACCGCTCACCGGCATCAACATGATCACCAAAAATTTCCCGAAAGAGAATTTTGAGATGCGTTGGAAGGCATCGCGCGAAGATGGTTCCGATTTTTTTGCTGGAGTGACCTTTCCGGTCGGTGACGAATTCTGTTCGCTTATATGCGGTGGTTGGGGTGGTGGACTGATTGGGCTTAGCAGCATCAACGGTAACGATGCATCTGAAAACGAGACCACGGGTTTCCACCAGTTCAAAAACAAACAGTGGTATGCGTTTCGAGTTCGAGTCGACAAAAAGCACATTACCGTTTGGATCGACGAAAAGGAGACGATTCAAGTAGAGCGAGAAAACAATAAGTTTTCGTTGCGTGGCGAGGTCTTTAAGTCAAAACCGGTTGGATATTGCGTATTTCAGTCGATTGTGGACATCAAAGAATGGGAATATCAAACGGTTGAATGAGAGTATTTTACCAACGATTCCAAAATTGCTGTAGCATTGCCTGAGTCGATTGCTCGTGCCGAACGAGCCACTCCATCGATGAGTGAATGGGTCATGCCGCTGATCCAAAGAGCGGCAGATACGTTGGCAAGCACGATGTCGCGTCGCGGGCCACGTTCGCCTGCGAGTATCCCGAGGATTGCTGCGGCGCTCTCTTTGGGATTGTCGACCCGTAGATCATCCACTCGAATGGTCGCAAGTCCAAACGATTGAGGAGTCCAAGTGGTCTGAGTTAGCATACCTCGTTGGATATGCAGAACATGCGTGTCGGCGGACAACGAAACTTCATCCATACCGTCTTCGCCACGAACGACAATTGCGGCATCAATTGGCAGTTGTATTAGTGCTGCAGCCATTTTGGTTTGCAAATCTTCTTTGCCGACACCGATGATTTGATAGGCCGCGCCGGCTGGATTGCACAGTGGGCCGAGGTAGTTGAAAAGGGTCGGCACGGAGAGCGAACGTCGGACCGTTGAAACGTGTTTCATGGCCGGATGGAGGAGCGGAGCAAAACAAAAGCAAATGCCCAGCTCGTTCAAGCTGGATTCGACGACTTCGCGGGATGCATCGATTTTCACACCGAGTTCGCTCAAGACGTCCGCCGAACCCGTGGCGCTGGTGATTTTGCGATTGCCGTGTTTTGCGACCGAAGCACCGGCAGCAGCGGCCACGATCGCCGTCGCAGTTGAAATGTTGAAGGTCTTAGCTCCGTCGCCACCGGTACCGCAGGTATCCAGCAGTCCAACCCGGCGGGTCCGAATAGGAGTCATCATCATTCGCATGGCTCGGACGGCACCTACCAATTCGGAGACCGACTCCCCTTTCTGTCGCAGGGCGAGCAGGAGTTGGCCGATTTCCTCATCCGGCACCATTCCGGCGAGCATCCAAGTGATCGCCTGCTGCATTTGATCTGGGGATAGATCTTGGTTAGATTGGATAAGACTTAGAAATTCTTCGAGCATGTTGGGGGTGTAAGCCGGACTCGCGGCTAGCTAAGGGACGTCAAGTGACATAAAACTTATATTAGCTTCTTCTTACGAGTTGACTCATTTCAGACATATTTGTCCAGCATGGCACGTAAAGTCATAATTGATTGCGATCCAGGGATTGATGATGCGGTTGCCTTGATCATGGCATTGTTTGATCCTAGGCTGGAGGTTGTCGCGGTAACCGCTTGTTCTGGAACGGTCGAATCTGAGCGAAGTATTCAGAATATCCTGGGACTATTGGAAAAACTAGATCCACCGCGGTTTCCACGTGTAGGTTCCGGAACCGACCCAGAGGATGCGCCTGTATCTGACAACCGCCTGATGCACGGCGAGGATGGATTGGGCAATATAGGTTTGACGCCTGTCAATCGCCAGCACATCATGACCAGCGAAAAGCTCATTGCTGATCGACTGCGTGCGGAACCAGGCGATATCACCATTTTATGTTTGGGCCCGTTGACCGGAATTGCGAGAGCTTTCCAACGAGACCCAAGCATTATCGAAGCGGTCGACAAAATCATCATGCTTGGAGGATCGACGCAATGCATTGGGGACGTCACTGCTGCTGCGGAATTCAATATGCATTTTGATCCGTCCAGTGCTTCGTCTGTATTTCGTTCGCCCACAACAAAAGCTCTCATACCACTTGAAGCCACCAATCAAGTCGTCTTTGATATCAACCTGTTGGGAATGCTACCGGCCAAACACACTCGAGCCGGTGAATTGCTTCATTCGATGTTGCCTCATCTATTTCGATCTTATCGGCAGTATAGAGCCCAAGAAGCGATTGCGTTGCAAGCCGCGATCGGAATCGTTTACTTGGTCGAGCCTATTTTATTCAAGTCCGAACAGTTTTCGGTGGGTATCGAGGAGCTTGGCGAACTTACTCGGGGCGCAACGATTGTCGATCGCCGCCCATTCGCATCGAGCCGTCGCGACTTGGAAATTGTTACCACCGTCGATGCGGATGCTGTTCGGGAATGTGTTTACAACGGCCTCAAGTTCGCTGGCCAATGTACCGGGGGAAACTAACTCCGTGACGCGTTCTAAAATCGGTCCGTTGGCTTTGGAATCTCCGCTTGGCGACCGCGGGTCGAATGTCTTTCGTGCGTTGCACTTGCAACAGAAAGCGCATGTTGTTGTACGAGTTTTCTCGGTTCCGTTAGGAATGACGCCCGAATCGAAACAAGAATTCGCGGACCAGTTGGAAAGTCTTAAGGCGCTGCGCCATCCAGGAATCGTTCGATGTTATGGAGGCGGATTCGACGCAAAGGATGCCTATCTGGTCTATGAGCTAATGCAAGGCGAATCGCTCGCGGTGACTTTGAAGCGACGGGAGCGGCTGCCATGGGAATCGGTTCTCGACTATGGTCTTAAACTGTGTGAAGCGTTGCAAAAAGCTCACGAATCAGGTTGGATCCACGGTCGAATTCGCCTTGATAAAATCCTCGTTTCAGAGGATGCCAACACGGTTAAGCTCAGCGACTTTCGACGTGGACCAGGTGCTTCAGCTCCGCTCACCACTGCGCAATTAGCCTATTCGGCACCGGAAACTTTGGTCGACCAACCCAAATTCAATACAGCAACCGATTTGTACAGCATCGGTGCTGTGCTTTACCATGCAATAACTGGACAGCCACCTTTCATTGGCGATACGCCTGCGATGGTCAAACAGGCAATCATTGGAACAAGTGTTGCGCCGGTGGCATCCATTGTGTTTGATTGTCCCGTTTGGCTCAGCTCAATCGTCGAGCAATTGCTAAACAAGGATCCCCTGCGGCGACCCTTCAGTGCGGCCTCAACCGCGATGGCGCTTCGCGAAGCCCAGCGGCGAGCAACCGACGGAATGGGTGTTGCGGAACACGTTGTCTCCGGATTCAGTCCATTGCAACTGAATACAAACCGAGCGGAGGCGGAAAAGGCTCTCGGAAGAAAGAAAAAGAAAAAGCGTCGCTTGGACGACGAAGACGGCTACGACAAACCTGCTCTTTTGGAGCAGCCGCTCGTTCTCGTGGGATTGTTGGTCGCCGCCATTTCCCTCATCACTTTTCTGGTTTGGCCTGCCAGTGAAAAGACACTTCGTGCGCGAGCCCAAACGCTTATGGAGAGTGAGGATTTAGGCTCGCACATTGAAGCTCGTGACAAATACCTGTTTGCATTAATAGAAAGATTCCCAGACGGTGATAGCGCACTTTGGGCCAAAGAGCAGCTAGAGTCAATCGACATGGAGAATGCGGAAGCAAGAATTCAAAGCAATCGCCGTTTCGGTCGTGAACCATCCACGGAAGGCGAGCGCAAATACACAGAGGCTAATCGCTTTGAACAGTTCGGTGACCGGGTCACTGCACTCGAAAAATACAGGGGGATTGTTAACCTGCTCAAGGACGAGGAAAAAGAACGCCCCTACGTGAACTTGGCTAGAAGACAGATTGCGAAAATTCAGTCCAATCCTCCAAGTAGCACCGAAGAATTGCGACGATTCTTGATGGAGAAGCTAGACAAAGCGGAAAAAATGTATTTGGGCGGGGACGCCATTGGATCCAAACAAATTTGGGACGGAATTGTAAGTCTCTACAACGGCAACAAAGAAATGTTGCCCATCGTTGAAAGAGCACAAGCAAGACTTGGCAAAATGAAAAACTAGTCCATCCACCCGGAACCGGTAAAGTGCCTAATCTAATTTAGACTCATATGATTCAAACCTCTAAATCTGCAATTTTGAAATCCGTGATCAACGGCCTTACGCTGATCGCTGGCCTAACGCTCATCGGTTGCAATAAGCCGGCGGTCAAGAACGAGACTCCAAGCAATGCGGGCAGCTTGGTAAAGAATGAGTCCGGAAGTGGCAGCGCTGAGTCTAATGCAACCGCAAAAGCAATTCTCGATGCGTGTATTACGAAGTACAAATCGCTCAAAAGTTACCAAGACTTCGGTGTTTTGACTCTACGTATTCCATCGTCCGATTCCTCTGATCGCAAGGTCATGACCGAGCCGATGCGGATCGCGTTCGATGCACCCAACAAGCTCGCGATACAGGCGATAGACTTGCAGGCGATGTGGTCCAGCAGCACATGGGAGGCCGTCGTTGGCAAAGAGGCTTTCAAACCGTTTGGTACCCAACGGCTGGTGCGACCACTACCGGCCAGAATCGATTTGACATGGCTAATCGAGGACAATCTTGGGGCAACGTTGGATGCCCCCATCATCGGTTCGCCGATCCAATTGCAATTGCTCTTCGATAAAAAGCCGCTGGCCTATCTGTTGGAACCTGACTCCAAAATTACACTTCTCAAGCCGGAGGTATTTGACTCCGCAAAATGCGAACGCGTCCAGGTGATTTCGAAGGAGCTGAAGTGGGTCTTTTGGATTGACCAGGAAAACCAGTTGCTTCGAAAGTATGAAATGCCAATACAATGGATACGGTTTTTGGTACCTGACCTGCCGGCGGATTTCGATCCAACTAAAGCAGAATTGGCAATTGAACTTGTTGGCGCCAAAGCCGATTCAAGCGTGGACTGGTCCGTTTGGCAGATTCCCAGAAAACCTGACGAATTGCTTGTTCGGCGACTAGTAGATGCACCGCCGCGCAATACGCCACTCCTGATGGGAAAAGAGCTCAAACCGTTTGATTTGCGAGGAGCTGATGGCAAAGTCATTCTCGATTCCGCTCAGCGGACCAAATGGATTACCGTCTTGTGCTGGGTCACCAACGACGAACTCGGCGAAAGCTTTGTAAAGGTCTTGATTGACATACAACGAGAGCTCGACAAGCGACTTCCAAACCAAGCTGAAATGGTACTTGTCTCACAGGCTTCGGCATCGGACATGCAGGAGTCGCTCAAGCGTTGGAACTGCAGCCTGCCGTTAGCAATCGACACGGAAAACCTGACACAAAACGTATTTTCAATTCAGCGGCAGCCAGCCGTGGTCATTCTGGATAAACTCGTTCGCGTTCAGCATTTCGACGACTTTGGCTATCTGGATTTGATTGCCAACATTGTCGAAGACTTGCATCGCGGTGTGGATATTGCATCCCGTAGATTGCAGGACGCAATTCACGATGAGGCGAGATTCAACTCAAGATTACACCGCGTCATTGTGGAAAAATCTCAAACGGACAAGCTTACACCCATCGAGTCGTTTCCGTTCACCGACCATGCGTCGAAAGAGGCATGGCACGTCTCGTTTAGCGACACAATCATCGCCGCCAGCGGCGAGCATTTTCAACCACAAGCTGGCATGCCGAACGACCCGGTCGAACTGTTTAAGGACGATGCAAACCGTCAGCGTATCATGACCATTCTCGATGAACTGGGGCATGTATACAGCATTGATAATACGGGGAAAAAAAATTGGATCGCGAACATCCCCATCGATCAGGCCGACCAGGCCAAGCGAATTCATGTTCTACCAGATCCGTGGACACATCGATGGATTGCAATTGTGCCAGAGGGTTTGCCCCGGTTTTGGCTGATCGCACCTGCTGCAAGTTTAGAAAGCGAACCTTTGGATGCCACGCAGTACGACCTGGATCAAAACGAATCACCGGTCGCTTTCGCTTGGACGGTCAAGGACAATGTGCCGAGCTTAGCGATCGCTACGAGTTTATCCAAGTTGCGAGTACTTGATCCGGAAGCACAGAAACGATTTAGCGCAGACACTGGCGGAATTGTGTCGATTGTCCCCTCGATTAATGATCGCGGTGAAGTTCTTGGTTGGAATGCGATTAAGACGGACGGCGAAATCCTGGAAATAGAGGATTTGCGATCTCGTGTGTCTGCATCGATTGAAGAACTCCGAACTCCGCAGGCAAAAAAACTTAAGTTTGTTCCTGAGGCTTGCGAATGGGCATGGGGACGGAATCGAAACCAAGGCATGTTGCTCGGAATGGCTCAACTGCCAAGCGGTGAAACCGGTACCATTTTGCAATCGCGATTTTTCGAACCCAAGCTACCCCATCCGCTGTCCGTCCGACCGGAGCAATGCAAAATCCATTCCGCAGCGACGCTACCGGACGGTTCGCTTTACTGGCTTTCAACCGCCCCCAATCGCGTTTTGCATTTACAAACGGCAGATGGGTTTGTCGCAGATCAAATGTCGTTAGGTAAACGCATTATCAGTGCCGGACTTTTCACGGATCGAAGCAATATACGGGTCGTACTAGCGGTCGATACGGAAGTCAACTGTTGGTCGATCGAGATACCGTCCACTAACGCCACTCCTGGGCCGGCTCAAGGTCCGGCACCTGGACTCCGAGAGGCAATAAGTCCATCGGAGCAACCTAGTGCTTAGCATCGTACGGAAAATAATTGTCGTAGGCTTCCAGCATTCGGTCTTTCATTGGTTGTTGTTATGCTCGATCGTACACGCGCAGCGTCCGAATGAGGACTTTGCGAGTGAATCGATGCAATTCGCTACTAAGTCGCTCGAAGCCCATCTAGACCAAGTGCGGCATCGGACAGCCAACAAATCCGATTCTAGCGTCGCGGAAACGCTTTCCTCGCTTGCCCTTTTACTAGATTTCCGACCAAAGGATCGCCATCGATTCGTGTTACCGCGACAGTTCGACGCTGCGAAAATCAACGCGGAGCGGCTTAAGAAATTGTTTGATTCGAAGGAGGCATGGATAGCATTCCAGAAATCTTTTGAATTGCTCGAACATGCATTCGAGCAGGCTGCGGATTCTGCGGAATCGAATCGAGACTGGAGGGTAGGCTATCGATTGAGATGGCAGTTGGCTGGCCTTCGTTCCATCTTGCCCGGGGACAGTAAACCTCCGAAGAAGGCTTCATGGACGCATTCGGAAGCCCTGGAATCGATTCCCGAGACCAGAAAAGCGTTTGCCAATCATCCCACCACGCGTTGGCCCGCAGGATCGTATTCGGTCGTAACAACGCCGCATTTTGAGATCGCATCTCAATCCGAAAATAAGTCGACCTTGGAGGTAGCGGCACTTTGCGAGCAATCGTTTGCTGTGTGGAAGCAATTATTCTTTCGCGTTTGGTCCAATGAACAAGAAAACGCACCTAGGTACGCTGAGACTTTGGATCACAAGTTATCGGTCGTTTTGTTTCGTAACCGCGAGGCCTATGCCAAGGCGCTGCGATCGGTTCCAGGGATCAGCATATCAACTGGTTACTACGATCCGAACCAAAAAGTTGCATTCTTTTATTGGGATGGAATCAAGACGACGAGCACGCTCGTTCATGAGTTGACGCATCAGTTTTTTTATGAAACGAGTTTCAAGCCTGTAGCGTTGGATACCGATCGAGGATTGGGGTTTTGGGTTGTTGAGGGAGTCGCATTGTACATGGAGTCCATGTCGACGCGAACCTGCGGTGGTGGCTTGATCGCAGACGTGGGAGGATGGGATTCTCCTCGGCTTCAAGCGGGTAGATACCGGCGATTGCACGACAAGTACTGGGTATCATGGGACGAGTTCCACACGGCTGATGGAATGCGGTTTCGAGGTGAGGCTGACATTCGTGCCTGGTATAGCCAAGCCGCTGGACTTGCTCACCTGTGGCTGGATGGGACCTCCGAGCAGCAGCAGAACTTTGCTCGTTACCTTGAGAGCGTGTATGCCAACAAGGAGGCTCCCGAGTTGCTCGGCGATTGGAACGACGACCAGAAACTAAGGGATGCTTACGATCCGTTCTTGATTTTCGGACCATCGACGATGCCGTCAAGGCCGTTTTTCAGCAATAGGCGAGAGGCCGTACTTACTAGGAGTCGCCTTACTTCGCAGCAGCTCTTGGATTGGCCGATTGAATTTCGAACATCTCCTTGGCTGGACTTGTCTTTTAGCCAGGTCGATGACAATTTATTCGTAGCGGATGGAAGATTGGTAGCGCCAAATTGGAATGTCCTGAGGTTGAATTTGGAATCTACGAAAGTGACTGACATTTCCATGCCATCGATTGTTGAGAGCAGAACCCTGACGGAACTCGATTTGTCGAATTGTGCGATTACAGACGCTGGGTTAGCAGCGTTAAAGGATCATAAATCGCTCAAAACACTTTGGTTGAATCAGTGCGACGTCACGGACAAATCGATCGACATCTTGCTAACGATTTCGCAACTGGAGGCGGTTCATGTGGTGAAAACTAAAATAAGCCCGAATGGATGGGGCCGGCTAATAACTGCCAAGCCTCGATTAAAAACCAAATCGACCGGGCCATAAAAATGCCTTGTGTTTTGTTACCGTTTAATTTTAGGATTAGCCGCAGTGCGTTAGCACCGGTTGGCGGAATGAAAACCGGACGCTAACGCGTTTCGGCTGATGTGTCGCACGCCCTAATTTTTAGCAGCAACAAAGCACAAGCAAGGACTGATCTTCAGTCAAGGTTTGGAAAGCTCCGTACGAAGTTCTTGAAATTCGGGATCCGAATCAAAATCAGAAGTAATGGACAACGCCCAGATCCGAAGTTCGATCTCAGAACGGAACTCTTTCGTTTCAGCCAGCGACTTCAGTTTTTCTTTGGCGGCTTCGATGCAGACAACAACAAGCCTTTTTTTTAAAGTATTCGCATCGAGTTGGCTGTCGGTATTTCGCAATAAATCTGGAATGCAAAAATACAGTTCCAGAACGGCAACCTCTTGTACGATTGGCCATAGAACAGCCGCTACGGTTGGATTTTGAAAAGACCAAGCATCCCAAACATTTGATCCATCGGCGTTGGTAGACTGCAAGTAGTCAGTCAAAATCTTGGGGCCTAGTTCGTGAAAATTGCCCCCTTGCTGAACGGTAGAAACATGCCAATCGGTTTTCTCGCCGGATGAGAGGTGGGTCAAAATCGATTTGCTACACGGGCTACTGGCGGGTGATAGCGAGGTACTACTGATACGAATCTTGGTTCCTGGAAAGCGTCGGTAGGCAAATTCACGTTTTTGGAACAATTGCGGGCTAAATTCTTCACCGCTGATACTGGTGCTGGAAATCAGCATAGGGATCGCGAAAAGAGCGACCAAAAGGACTGCGATCAACCCTATCATCAGGCCTCGTACAGGGACAATTCGATGATTATTTTCGGCCATGATAATCCTGGCAACGAAACAATTCCATGTTCGTGGCAGTTTTGAGGAACGGAAAAAATATTTTCATTTTGGAAAATTCAGTATAATCTTTCGGGTGTGGATTTGGCGAGATGCGTTGAAGACCGATAACACCCATCCTTCCTGGACGGATCCAAGACCATGGCATTGCCACCTTACAAAAGAGTTCTTGCAAATCATGGTCATTGGTCGATTACTTTTTGGACGTCGAAAACGGTTCCCAATGTTGGGCTTGCTTGGCACCAGCGCCGGCGATTTGGAACGCGGACGACCATTGGACAGTACGACAACGGAGCGAGCGACAATCCAAAAAAAAATGCGGAAACGCTGCCCATCGATTTTGATGACCAAAGCACTGAGGTAAAGTGCCGCATCCTAGAGGCCGTACTATTGATTGCCAAAGAACCCTTATCTGCCAGGAAGCTTGCCGCAATGGCAGGTTTGACAGATCCGACCCAGGCGAGAACTTTGGCTCGTCGTCTCAATGAGCAGTACGACTCAATTGGGCACGCTTTTCGCATAGAAGAGATAGCTGGGGGGATGCAATTATTAACCCGTCCTCAGTTTGCACCGTGGATTAGACGGCTAGAACACGTTCCGGGCGAAATCCTACTTAGCCAAGGAATGCTGGAAACGTTAGCAATCGTAGCTTATCGTCAACCGACACTCCGTGCTGAAATCGAGGCGATTCGAGGTGTAACATGCGATGAAGTGCTTCGCCAACTGATGCAGCGGGATATGATTCGAATATGTGGTCGCTTGGAGGAGCTGGGACGCCCATACCTTTACGGCACAACGAAGCGATTCTTGCAACTCTTTGGTCTACAATCTTTGGATTTGTTGCCTAGAGCACAAAAGATTCGCTTGGCAGAAGCCGAAATTGCATCCAGACTTGCGTCTAATCCATTGTCAGAACAAGATACCGAGCGGAAACCGGATGAAAGTTCGTTGTCTCCGCTACTCGACCGCAGCTAAACACCATTGACCGCCTTGCTACATTGAGTAATTATGCTCAGTTCGTGTCCTAAACCTCTCAAATTCTATGACGCCACCAGAACGGTAGTAGTCACTAGCAATTGGTTTGGTACCATTGTAAAAAGTAGAGTGTATTGTTGAATTCTCCCATCCCTATTCGTCGGCTCAAAAAAGTAAGGAGTCCATTGTGAAGATGACACTAGCGGCTACCAAGTTGCCTGGATTATTGAAGTCCGAGTTATTGAATTGGAATTTGCGCTCGTATGAGCGAACCAACACGCCGATTGTGATGGTGGATGAAGGTTTTGATGAGGAAGACGAAGACGAAGACGACGACGACTTTGATGAAGATGACGACGATGAAATCCTAGATGATGACGACGATTTAGAAGAGGATGACGTCGAAGAGGATGACGTCGAAGAGGATGACGCCGAAGAAGAAGAAGATGTTGACGGCGTTAAGGGCAAGAAGCCGAAAAAGAAAGAGGAAGTTGTTGAGGATGAGTGGGAAGAAGTCGGCGACGACGACGAGG
>CAMDKL010000171.1 GCA_945900945.1 Pirellula staleyi DSM 6068 | reverse complement strand
CATGTCATTCGACTGAAAAACAAGATGGCGATTTGGACCTCGAGCGTTTCGCGAATCTCCGAGATGTGCGGCGCGGGACGAAGGTGTGGCTGAAGGTTGTGGAGATGTTGGACAATGGCGAGATGCCTCCCGTGGATTCGAAACAGCCTTCGGTCGAACAGAAGTTGCAAGTGCGAGGGTGGGTCGATCGATACCTGCGTACAGAAGCCGAAGCAAGTGCTGGTGACCCTGGCCCCGTCGTGTTGAGACGGCTAAATAATGCCGAGTACACTTACACGATTCGTGATCTAACAGGCGTGGAACTTGATCCGTTGCGCGAATTCCCAACCGACAGCGCCGCGGGCGAAGGATTTACCAATACGGGCAATGCTCTCTCGATGTCGCCCGCGCTGCTGGCAAAGTATCTCGCTGCCAGCCAAGAGATCGCCAGTCATGCAGTGCTGTTGCCTGATGGTTTTCGTTTCTCGAAGTTCAATACGCCACGGGACTGGACAAACGAAACGCTTGCAAAGGTTCGCCAGTTCTATAGCCATCGAGTCAAAGTCGTCGATTTGGGTGTTGGAACGTCGGTCGGTCTTCAGAATCTCCATGGTAGCGGCCGCATCGGCCAATTAGGAGAATTGCGACTCGAGGAGTATTTCAATGTAACACTCAAGGAACAAGCTGCGATCCGATCGGGCGACAAAACCGTTGCGTCCGTGGCCTCAGAACATGGATTGAATGCCAAGTACCTGAACTTGCTCTGGGCGAGTTTGAACTCGACAGAACCATCATTGTTACTCGATGGACTGCGGGCGCATTGGCGAGAAAGTAAGGTCGAGGATGCGGCAAGACTTGTCGAAGAAGTCAGCGCATGGCAGAGAGGTTTGTGGGCCTTTGACGTCGTTGGCCTAATGGGACGCAAAGGAAGCGGAACGTTATGGCAGGAGCCGGTCGATCCGATCGCATCAAAGCACGAATTTCGCCTCTCGATTCCCGCTGCTAAGGAAGGTGAGGAAAAAGACATCGTGATCTCGCTAGCAGCAACGGATTGCGGTGACGGCAACCAAGAGGATTTTGTCGTTTGGCACCAACTACGGCTAGTGATGGAGAAACAACCGGACCTACTCTTGCGAGACATCCCCGAGTTAAAGGGGATCGACCCATCGCAATTTGGCAAACATCCCAATGGTATGACAATCGAAGCCGGGTCATTCTGTATACAAGCTCCGGAGGTCATCACTCTAACTTTACCCGGAAAAATTGCTTCGGGGAAAACATTTGTAACGACAGCGATGTTGGCGCCTGGCTCTGGGATCGACGCCACCGCGCAACCCAGCGTCGTACTTGGGGTGGCGGAAGCAAAGTCTGGGTTGGTTGCCGCAACAACAACCGCAACGTTGTCGACCGTCACAGCGTTATATCCCGATACTCGCACAATTTCGTTCCAGCATCCAATCTTGATCGAGGACGAGAGTGCGCTCCGCAAAAAATTTGTAACCGCGATGGAAGCTCATCGACAATTGTTTCCCAGATCGCTGTGCTACCCGCAGATTGTCCCGACGGACGAAGTGCTGACGCTGACTCAGTTCCATCGGGAAGACCAGCACCTGGAGCGACTGCTTTTGGACGATGATGAGAAACGCGAAATAGACCGATTGTGGGAGGACTTGCGGTTTGTCAGCCAGGATCCGTTGAAGTTGGCGGCAGTTCTCGATTCTCTGGTCGAGACAACCAAGGGTCACCCTCAGGACGGCGGCTTTAACGACGCGGTCAAGCCATTTCATGAACGGGCCGATGCCTTCAAGCAACGATTGATCGAGTGCGAGCCGAAGCAGCTTGACGCACTGGTCGAATTTGTTGCGAGGGCTTATCGCCGTCCACTCAACGATCGCGAAGCTGAAGAATATCGCGGGCTGTATCGTCAATTGCGATCGGAACAGCTGTCACACGAGGACTCGTTCCGAAAGACGCTTGCGAAAGTTTTTGTTGCTGCCCCTTTTTTGTATCGCTTCGAGTCCGTTCACGATGGTAAGGATTTGGACCAGGATAGTGGCCGTTCGCTCCGCGAACGAGCTCCCTTTCGCGGAGCGAAAGGCGACAATAGTTCTGAACCACATCAGCAGTCCGCACCGGTCTCCGAATGGCAATTGGCGAGTCGATTGAGTTATTTTCTCTGGTCGTCGATGCCCGATGAGGAATTGCGGTCTTGCGCGGCGGATGGGACGCTTGCTCGACCTGAAGTGTTACAGAAAAAAACGCTGCGCATGCTTCAGGATCCTCGCGTGCGCCGACTTGGAGTGGAGTTCGGCTGCCAGTGGCTGCACATCCACGACTTTCCGATAACGGAGACCAAGAATGAACAACTCTATCCAGAGTTCCATTCGCTGCGGAACGACATGTACGAGGAATCGGTTTTGTTTCTCACCGATCTATTTCAATCCGATGCTCCGCTGCTCAATGTCTTGAACGCCGACCACACGTTTGTCAACGAGCGATTGGCCAAATTCTATGGCATTCCAGGAATCGAAGGCGAAGCGTGGCGTCAGATCGACGATGTTCAGCGGCATGGGCGCGGCGGGATTCTTGGACTGGCGACAATTCTTGCTAAACAATCGGGTGTTTCACGTACTAGCCCAATCCTGCGAGGCAACTGGATCAGCGAAGTTTTGCTCGGTGAAAAACTCCCGCGGCCACCGCAGAATGTGCCGCAACTTGCAAGTAACGTTCCAGAGGGTTTGACGGAACGACAAATGATTGAACAACATAGTAGCGATCCCGCCTGTGCTAAATGCCATCAGCGAGTCGATCCGCTTGGTTTCGCATTGGAAGGCTTTGATACCATTGGTCGCCGACGTGAACACAATCTGGCGGGAATAGCGATCGATTCGAAGACCAAGCTGCCTGACGGTCACGAGATCGAAGGGCTTCCGGGATTACGGAGTTACTTATTAGAAAAGCGTCGCGACGCAATCGTGAATCAGTTTTGCTGCAAACTGTTAGGGTACGCACTTGGCCGCGAAACACAACTTTCGGATCGGCCGTTGTTGACCGCGATGCAGCAGGATTTGGCCCAGAACGGCTATCGCACCTCCACAGCGGTCCTAGCCATCGTGCAAAGCCGTCAGTTCCGAGAGATTCGCAGTTCACCTTACGCTCCATAGCTATGAACAGGCGGGAAGAGCGATGCTCCACGGGTGTCTTGCGAACTCACTTTCCACCTTTTATCAAAGTAAAATGCGCCTCTGCAGGAAAGAACAAGCTGGAATCATTCGTAAGGTTTTTGACTTGAAATTCATAGAGAAATTCTTCACGCAAATCATTGATCGTGATTGTCACGATGCGTTGGTTCTCAATTAGTTCTAAATGAGCAATGGATTCCACGCGACGGTCTTTGTCTTCGCCTCCATACCCGGGTGTCGATTCGCGGCGATAGGAAACGATGCTATAGTTCTTCGGATCTTGAGCGCGGGCGAACGAAACCTTATTCGTAAACTCCATCTCAAACCCTGTTTTCGTTGCGCGGACTTCTGCAATTCCAAGTGGCAACTCGCCCGTCGGACGCAATCGCACGACGCTTCCTACATTGTTTCCGCCTCCCCAACCACTGTCGAGTAAAGTACCGACCACCAAATCGCCGTTGGGAGATACAGCGCAAACCGTCGGACCCTGTAGGCCAGTTTTGTCTTCAGTCACATCCAAGGTGAGTGGGTAGGCTGCCCCTTGGAACGTATCGCCCACTCGCTGTAAACTCATTCGAATTAGACGATTTGTATTGAACTCGCATCCCACCAAGTGGCCTTCGAAGGGGCCAAAGCGTTTTCCTTGCGATGCTAATCCTGCTGGTGTTTCCAAAAAGCAAATTCCGTTGACGCTTCGTGTCCAAGGATGCGGGATGTCGATCGCAGGCGCGGTCATGGGAGGCTGAAAGTTTGGATCCTTCTTTTCTAGCTTGTTGATAAAGCCATACCGCAAGCCCCTGCGAACATGATTCAGTTCATTGAACGGAGTGTAGTTGCCTTGATTATCGGTCACAAACAACTCGCCATCGCGGTTTAGTGCGATCCCCATCGGAAAACGAAAGCCGCCCGAAATCGGATCGATCGAATACAAACTAGGCTCCTCAGGTGTGGGCTCACGCGAAACCAGCCGCAGCACTTGTCCACGGTAAGTTGCCGCCGCTAGACTGCGATCGTCCTGCTGGCACGGCAAAGCAATATAGTAGTTCCCGGATTTATCGCGTGGCAAACCCACTACCCAATCGTGATAGTCCGTCGTATGCCCCCAGCCAGAGGCCAGCCTTTGCATTCGATCTGCGTGTCCATCACCATTGTCGTCGAATAGCCGCAGAAGTGCCGATTTGGTGGCGACATCGATTGCGTTCCCATGGGTCGCGACTCCATACGGAGCCGCCAACTCTTCCGAGAAAACGGTGAGACGATCTTCCAATTGATCGCCATCGGTATCCTTTGCCAACCATACCAGACCTTTGAGTGATGCGATTACCAGCGTACCATCTTTTCGCCAACCCAAGCCGATGGGCATCACTTCGTCGGACATGGGAAGCCGTATGGCTTCGAAGCCCGGAGCGATGTCGAGCCGTTTTGGAGCAATCTTGGGCGACGGAACTGCAACCCTAGGAAAATGGTCGACAGGAGCGATCGCAGAGTAAGTCGCGGCGACTCTACAAAATCCTTTGTCAGAAGCAGACTGTTCGACATACAAACCGCGTTCATTGACCGAGAGTTGTAATGACGAAGACGGATCAAGTTCGACTCGAATAGGAATTCCACCCGTGGACGAAAACCGTTTGCGATCTTTTGAAAGTTGACTGGAAGAAAGCTCTAGCGATGGAAGCAAGTAACATCGAACAGGGGAGCCAGCTGGCAAACCCAAAAGATCCACTTGGCGATGAACTCCATTTGTCTCGTCAGTCGATAGCCAATTCATAGCTTGTTCAACTCGGCAAACAACAGGTTCGTTCGAGTTGCAGCCCTCAAAACCAATGCGATGTTGCAAGCGTAGACCGCGACTCGTATGAGAAACCGTATCGATTTCCGATCGGAATTGGCCTACATGTTTTGGTTGAACCCACACTTCTTTTTGCTGAATTTCAATATCGGTTGACTCGGGGTTGTCTGTGAATAAGCTGGCGCCGCCTAGTTCCCAATACCAAGACTTGCCCTCAGTACGTTGTCTCGCAACATCGCCGATCCACCAACTGGCTAGCCGATTGGTTTCTAGGTCCAGCAGGAGGTTGTGACGATTTGGGAAGCCCAACACGAGAGGCTTGATGAAAGTCGTATCGCGAGTGCGTACCAGATCCATCAGCACCCTCGTTTGCGCATCCATTTCCTGGCCCGATTGACGCACGACGCGAATCGGATTCGGTTGCGGTGGCTCAAAATTTTCCGTATTGAGAATTTGCCAGACCGCTGCCAATTGATCGTTGAGATGCGCTTCGAGAACTCCGTGGACAGGAACTTGTACGGCGGGCATTTCCATGCCGGGCACAATTCTGGCGGGATTGCGGGTCCAGCGATCGAACCAAGATAGCCGAATGCGTCTACCCAACATGGACAAGTTCGGCCCGCGAGCGCTGAGGGGACCAGCGGGTGGTGCAACACGACCGATTTGATGACAACTGGTGCACCCAAAACCGTCTGTCGTCACCAGCCTCATTCCAGCCAACTGCATGGCAATAGATTTCGTCGCATCGAGTTTCTGCCGATAAACGTCCAAAGTGCTATCAGCACGATCAGGCATTCGATCAGAGGCCACGAAGTAAGCAAGCAACCGCGAAAGTGCTTTCTCATTGAATTCAAATTTGGGCATGCGAACATCCAGCCACGGGCGCCGTATGTGTTGGAGTGATGGCTTTTGATTCTTTTCATTGGGTTCTTCTCTCGAAATCGCCATTCGTAGCGCGTCATCATTTAACTTGTCGCCAACGTTCGTCAGCGGCGGTGGCGACAGGGCGGGCAATCGACTGGCTAACTCCGGATGCGTCGTCGTTAGTTTTGGAAACTGCTTTGAAATCCCTAGCCTCTCCTCTCTTCGATGGCAAGCAAGGCAGTTATGTTCATGCATCAACCTCTCGCCTGAGGCTGCTGTCGATTCCAAAGCGGCATCTCTCTGTATTGTTTTGCCAAACGTAAGCCATTTAAGTACCGCAGTACGATCATCATGCGACAAATGGTAATTTGGCTGATTCGATGGATTGGGTGTTTCCGCAACGCACGAAGCCGACGCATCGAGTTTCTCAATTGCCACTTTCGTTAACTGAGGTTGTTCTGGAACGATATGGCAAGCCGCACATTGCAACTTGCTGATCAACTCGCGTCCTTCGGCAATCTGGTTTTTGTCTAATTCGCCTGGCTTCGCCTCAACCGTCTTTCCAAGTGATTGCAAATAGAGGGATAGATACTCGACTTCGAGTTCAGAAAGATCAAACTTCGGCATTCGATGATGGCTGTTGACGGCTTCCGGATTTGAAAGCCACGTTGCAAAAAAAGCGGGTGGCCGTTTACTTGCAATATTCGATAGATCGCCTCCATCAAACCAATTGCGTTCGCCAATTTCGCCGATCTGATGACAGGCAACACAGCCTACGCTCAATGCTAGTTGTTCTCCGGCGGCAATCTTCTCATCGCGGGTCTCCGGAAGTTTGGATTCATTGCCAGACTTCTTTGGCTTGACGTTCGTTTTTTCTTTGGTCAAGTTTGGCTCTGCAGTAAGTTGTTTGGACGGTTGGGATTTTGCGACAAGGTACGCGGCAATGGCTTCGGCCTGCGATCTGGTCATGGCAAACTCGGGCATTCGTCGCATGGATGAGTCGTTGTCGTGTGACTGACTCGTAGAGAGCCACTGTACTAACCAGGCGGCATTCAAATTGGTTGCAACGTTTGTCAGATCCGGTGCCAAGAGAACTTCGTTTGCATTGGGCAGTTCGTGGCATGCATTACAACGGAGAGCTCGCACAAGTTGTTGCCCGTGTCGAAAGGATGTGTCGATCGAGGTTTCACTGCGATGAAACAAGAATTGTGATCCGATCGGTTCCAATTGAAATCCGGGTCCCGACCAAAACAAGGCGATGCGCGCCGTGGGGCTTGTTTTCTTGAACGTAACTTCGAGCGGATGCCAGCCAAACGACAACTCTAGCGGCTTAGCTGTAGACCATTGGGGTGAATTCGATCGCGAGTTAAGTATCAGTTGCTCGTCAAGTTTGATGTTGACATCACCATCGGCATACGCCATCAATGCAAAGTCACCAACTCCGCGCGTTAGCAGGAAACCTTTCCAAGCGACAGTAAACGAATCCGCAGCGATTCGCGGATCAGGTGACGCTTGTTCCCAATCAAATGCAAGATGCGATACAATTTCCCGAGCGTGATTCACACGGTCTGAGTACGAAGCTACTAGGCCTGGCGCGTAGTCTTCAAGTTCTTCCTGAGCGATGAGCGAACCGCATGCAAACAGGAAAAACAAGGATAACACGGAAGTCCTAATCATGGCTTGCTTTCAAGGAAGGAGTGGCATTGCCCATTGTTGGTTTCATGGCTCACAACTCACCTTGAGTCTAAGGCAACCAAAACAAACTACTCGATGGACAGTAGTTCCCCTTCAATATAGCCAAGGGCGTTGGACAATCAAACCGTCGATTGGCACAAAGTCCGCGTAACGATTGTCGATCCTACCCAAATAGACCAAGCGGTGCGCAAGTCGAGCGCGGTATTTTGACTAGTTCGATAGAGTCGGAAGTGAATCAGAACTGTTTCGTCTGGAGTTCCATCTGCGCTTCGGCCTTGCGATCCGTGCTATTCGATTTCAGAAGTGATTAGCACAGATGGCAAAGCCGAAGCACAGATGGCACAGCCCCGACGACCAGATGTGGATCTACTATTTTGGAATGAACCGCGACCACAGTCACCGTCTGGATTCGTCCGCAACCAAGGAGGAGACCGCCATCTCGCGCGCGGTAATGCGTGTGGACGGATTCATCTCCGCGGATGCGGATTATGAGGGAGGAACATTTTTAACTCCGCCCATGCAATTCACGGGGTCGCGCCAATTCCTATTAGGTGGTGTGTGCATGGTAACGCAGGGAGTGCGTAGCCTTCTTTACAGGGCTCTTAAGGCAGGAAGATGAATTCGTTGCCAGCAAGGAATGCATCTGACAATTGCTCCCAGCGACTTAACTGTTCAATGTCCGTCGACGCGGTCGGGGCATTCAGAAATTTCATCGCAACATTGATCTCTTCGTCTGTCGGTAGTCGAGAGTTGGCAAGCTGCCAAGCAAGCCGAAGCCGATCTTGATCCGCAGACGCCGCATTTTTCAGTCGTTTCGCAAACTCGCGGCTCATCTCGATCATGAACGGGCTATTCAAAACGAACAATTGCTGTTGTGGCACGGTCGTATCAATTCGCTGGTCGCTGGTCACGTTCGGTTCTGGGAAATCAAAGAGTGATAGCGTCGCGTTGGGTGCGTCCCCTTTTTTCGTCGCAAAGATAACATGGAAGTCCTAATCATGGCTTGCTTTCAAGGAAGGAGTGGCATAGCCAGGCGTTGGATCATGGCTGATTGCTTTTTGCTAATCTGCAAACACGAACTCGTTTGTGTTTAGTAAGACCAAGCAAAGTTCGACGAGCGATCTTGTCTCAAGAAACAATTCGCACGAAACTAGTTCTTGATCGGTCGGGTTACGCATAAGGATTTGACGAAACGCTTCACTAGCTATTTGGCTTGGGCTCAGTTTATTATCGCGATGTATCGTTTCTGCCATGCATTGAGAAGACTGCAGCGATAGGCTGCCGTTCATCATGGCCAGCGACTGAGGCGCGACAAGAGAGCATTCACGCTTGCCACAGGATATGGCATTTTCCGGCAAATCAAACGTCTCCATCCATGGAATTCGAATCGTCCTCTTTTGAATCAAATAGAGACTTCGAACCGATTGATCAGACAACGGGGAAGGGTACCAGCCTTTCGTTTTGGTTTCATTGTCGTCCAATATTGCGGGGTTGGCAGCTAGCGTCGCCGCATCCAGCACTGGCCAAATTGGCGGTCCACCTGCTCTCTCTTGCAAGAGGCCAGACACATGCAAGATGGAATCGCGTAGCTGTTCTGCACTCAGTCGGCGCAATTGCGTTCGAAGCGTTGCCAACATTTGTCCTTTGTTAGCTTCATGGCTCGCAACCGATTTTTGGCGATAAACACTGCTCGTTATGATCAGTCGATGAATATGCTTGAGTGACCAACCGCTCTCTACGAGTTCCACGGCTAGATAGTCCAGCAATTCCGGGTGGGTTGGCAACGCTCCCGTGACTCCAAAATCGTTGGGCGTCGAGACGATTCCTTGACCAAAGTAGTTTTGCCAAATGCGATTCACGATGACTCGTGCCGTCCATGGATTCTCAGGCGAAGCAATCCACCGGGCCAACGTCAAACGACGTCCAGTTGTTGTTACTTTGGAAGGCTTAACCCATTTCGGTGTGTTTGGAAAAAGCACCGATGGAAAACCCGGTTCAACGGATTCTTTCGGTGCTCTATGGTCGCCCCCCAATAATACGAATATCGGCTGCGTTGCGTCGGCCTTGTCATGCATTAGAAGACCTTTCGTGAACGACCGTTTGGACTTTTTCAGCGACGCAATCCTGGACTCTGCTTCGGCTACTCGTGCCCGCTCTTCCTCGGTCATTTGCTCTTTTGCGGTCTTAAGCTCAATGGCCTTGGCGGCCGCGACGGCTTGTGCTGCTACTTTCTTTTCAAGCATTCGGTCCGAGACCAGCGAGACGATTGTTGCAATCGATTTTTCATGATTTTTGATCTCGGCGTCAAGCTGGTGATTGTGTTCACGGATGACTTTCTGATCATGCTGCAAATCGATCGCGACCTCGTCGGCGTAGTGGCAGGCAGCAAAGAAGGCTCGCAATCGATAGTGGTCCGCTTGCGAAAGTGGATCGGTCTTATGGTCATGACAACGGCAGCATGACATCGTCAAACCCAAAAAGGCTCCCGCCGTTGTCTCCGTCAAATCCGACATTAGCTCCGCACGTCCACGGTCCTGCTCATTGAACGATGCCGCAGCATTGTCTTGCGGACCGAGTCTCAAAAAACCAGTCGCAATGAGACAGTCTTGCTCCTCAAGATCACGTGGCGGACCGTCGAGCAATTCATCGCCGGCGAGTTGTTGTTCGATAAAACGATCAAAAGGGAGGTCTCGGTTCAGCGATCGAACAACGTAGTCGCGAAACCGCCACGCATTCGGCCTTAACTCATCCCAGTCGAAACCATTGCTGTCGCTGTATCGCACCACATCGAGCCACATCCGTGCCCAGTGCACACCAAACGAAGGGGAACCAAGTTTCTCATCGATCAATCGTTCGTATTTGTCCGGCAACTCATCGCTCAGATAGTTTTCTACTTGAGTGAAGTTGGGGGGTAGTCCCGTCAGGTCCATCAAAACACGACGTACCAATACTCTGTCCGACGCGGTTGAAACAGGCTCCTTGCCGGCCTTTTCCCATTTGGCCAATACAAAACGATCGATCGGATTTCGACACCAAGCGATGTTCTGCACGCTTGGGACTGCGGGGCGCAGGACCGGTCTTAAAGACCAAAGGTCCAGCCGCTTGCCGTCAAACATGGCTCGAATGGGGTTCTTGGAATCGGACCATGCGTCTCCTATTGGATTTGTGTCCGACGATGGAATTTTTGGAGGTTGTTCTTCCGTATTCCAATGCGCACCAGCTTTGACCCATGCCTTCAGAATTGCAATGTCGGATTCGCTCAAACGTCGTTTAGGTGGCATCAATAAATCTTGGTCTTCATGCTCGATGCGTTCCGTAAGCCGAGAATTTTCTGAACCGTTTGCTTCGTCCTTGATTCTTGGCAGCACGGTCCCGTTGTCACCACCAGCGTGCAAGAAGACAAAAGAATCTACACGAAGACCTGCCTCTTGCTTGTCTGGACCATGGCATGAGACACATTCGCGTCGCAAGAGCGATACCGCCTTTTTGCTCAACTCTTCGGAATCTTCCGACACAGCCAAGCTTAGGGTCGATGGGTTCAAGATCGACCACAACGTCAGCAACAAGAATTCGATACGACACAACATAGAACGTGTTTACACCAGCAGTTCGTAGAGAGGTTTGGCCGTGCCGGCGACACCGGTGATGCGTTCATCGCGTCCGTTGACTTCGAAACTTAACTCTTCGTATTTGATGCCGAGCGCGGTCAAGATCGTAGCATGCAAGTCTCGAAACTGGACAGGTCGCTCGACAGCCATTAAGCCAATTTCATCGGTTGCACCGATACGCATTCCAGGTTTGACACCCCCGCCCGCCATCCAAATCGTAAAGCCTGCCGCGTTATGTTGCCTACCTAGGTCTCCTTGCATCATTGGCGTGCGCCCGAATTCGCTAGCCCAAACCACCAAAGTAGATTCGAGCATCCCCCGTTGCTTGAGATCGGTCAAGAGACCTGCAACACTCTTATCTGTCCATCGCGCCCTTGGGTCATGGTTTTTGGTGAGTTTTGCATGAGCGTCCCAACCATCTTTGTCTGGCATATCGTACAGTTGCACAAATCGGACACCGCGTTCTACCAATCGACGCGCCAACAAACACTTGCGACCAAAGTTCTGCGTTCGCGATTCTGATTGAGTTAGCCCATAGAGTTGATGAATATGCTCCGACTCGTCCTCCAAATTCCCGACTTCCAGTGCAGCAGATTGCATACGATACGCAAGCTCGTAGTTGGCGATACGTGCGTCGAGTTCTGAGAAGCCCGGACGCTCCGATCGATGCATTTGATTTAGATGCTGCATCAAATCGATTGACTGGCGTTGTCCCGAGGCAAGGCTGCTTTCGGGGAGTAGATCCATGACCGGTAATCCAAGATCTCGCAAACGTGTCGGTTGATATGCCGGAGGCAAGAAACCATTGTTGTAGTTTGCATTTCCTCCCAAGGGACCAGCGTCAAAGAGAACCACATAGCCCGGTAGATCGGTATTTTCCGTTCCTAAACCATACGTGATCCACGATCCCAAACTGGCTTTACCGCCACGAACATCACCGGTATGCAACTGATAACTGGCAGGCGCATGGTTGTTTGAGTCCGCTTGCATCGAATAGATCAAGGCGATGTCATCAACATGTTTGGCCATATGCGGAAACAATTGGCTGACCCAAGTCCCCGATTGTCCGTATTGAGCGAATTGGTAGGGACTTGCCATGAGCTCGTCTTTGCAACCGTGAAAAACGTTGGCGTGACGAGATGTTTGGAGCGATTTACGAATCGACTCAGGGACCGGCTTGCTGTCCAGCCCCTGCAAGTTCGGTTTGTAATCAAAGGTGTCAATCTGGGATGGACCACCAACCATGAATAGAAAGATGACAGATTTTGCTCGAGGAGCGAAGTCGGGAACGCGTGCGGAAAACGGGTCCAATAGATCTTTCGAACGCAGATGTTTTTTTGTTCCGTCAGCCCGCAGACCATTCGAATCTAATGAATGACATGCAGCCAGCCCAAATCCCATCCCCAATTTGCGAAGAAAGCTTCGCCGTTCCAGCGAATGGTTGTTTTCAATCCAAGAAAGAGTACTTCGCGAACGCACAACTCACCTTGAGTTTAAGACAACCAAAACAAACTCGATTTGCAGTAGATCCCCATCAATATAGCCAAGGGCGCTGAACAATCAAACCGTCGGTGGGCATAGATGCTGCCCCGCTCTCCTTTCCTCTCGATCTGACGCTGGTCTCAACTCTGCTACTCAGCGTTCAATGTGTTGCGGAGGACAAGCTCGCGCCAACGTATGAGGATCGTGCGAATTTGTTATTCTTCAACGACGATACAGGGAAATTAAGTCCTGTGAAATCGCCGACAGACTGGGCTCGACGCGTGTCGCATTTCCGGGCGAGCATAGAACTCGTCATGGGCTCGATGCCTGAAAAGACGTTTAAAGAGTTC
>CAMDKL010000170.1 GCA_945900945.1 Pirellula staleyi DSM 6068 | reverse complement strand
CACAATTCGTTTGAAGTCCGACTCCATATCCAAAGCGTAAAAAGGAATGCCGAACTTGTCGGCCACACGTCTTGCATCGGCAGCATCGCTTGCACTACAGCATCCTTGCTTGTGATCGAGCGAGCCTTGCAGGATAGGTAGGAGTGGATTGGGTTTACCGGAATCCAATTCGCATGCCGCACTCGACTTTTCGCCATGTCGCATAAAAACGCCGACAACGTCGAATTGCTGTTCAATCAGGAGTTGAGCAGCGACGCTGGAATCGACTCCGCCGCTCATCGCTAGCACTACACGATCACGTGGCATAACGGATTGAAAAGTGGGCAAATAGTAATGTGGGATAGGAGCACTAGCTGTAGCAGTGCACAAGCTACCACACTTTACCTACTTTCGCGGAACATGGCAAACTATCTATCGTTCTGCATCCAAGGTTGCATCGTTTGCCGTGCCCGTCATTTCGGTCCCGCCGCCATTTCGCGAACGGACTACGGAAGCGAAGCTATCCGGAAGCCGCATCACCCAAAGCACTACAACCCAAAGCATGCTGACGACAGCCAGCAAGGCCAAGAGGGCTATCAACCCCTCCCGGATTAACCTAGTGACCATGGACGCGACGGGAGCTGTAATGGAGTCAGCTCGTTCCTGTACAAGCACCCAAAGATCCGTCGACTGTTTGCGTTCTCGCGATTCGGAATCTCTTCTTGAAATATCAACTCGTTGCATTGCCGCAATCCATTTGCCTGAAAATTCACTATCACGAGGATCTATAGAGACCGGATCGATGTATTCGAGTGTCCCGCCATCCTGTAGCGTTTTTAGCATTTTATCGTCGATTTGATATCGGTTTCCTTGTTCGTCAGGTGAAGCGCCCGCGACGAACATTTTCCTGAATATAGGATGCTGCAACAAAGTACCCTCGCGGATTCCAACCCCCTCGCGAGTCCCTTCATGTCCGTCCACCAAGACGGCGAAGCGGTTTTTGTGTGCCGACGAACCTGATGGATCTGAAGATTCTCTTTCGTCGTCCTCCGATAGCAACTCAAAATCACCAATATTGATGGTCAAAACCAACAGGCCCTCAACTTGCTGAGGTTTTTCGTTCGTATTATTTGGATCTTCGTCCAGCATCACGGATACAGGAGTGGACACCGCGATCTTATTTCGATTCGTGGTCCTCGACTTGAACGGTACGCTAACTTGGGAAGATGTTGTTCTGGGGATATTACGAGGTGGTGTTTTTTCGTCGAGGTCACGCTTCTGGCCGGAAAAATAGCTTCGGTATGCAACGTTGGCACCGATTGGGTTTGCGATGCGGTCCGATGTGAATGCCCCCGCAAGCATCGTCCCAAACCGATCCGTAACAAACATGCTGTCGAATCTCGCTGGTTTCTGTGAACCGCCCGTTTGTGTTTTTATTTCAGTCAAGCGTTCGTCAAGGTATTTCTCCAATTTGATTCGACTTGCGAGCGCTTCCAGCCTGGCCTTGCTCTCGGGAGGCGTTCGATCCGTAGCCAGCGAATGTAGTAAATCCTCGCCCGCTTCGTCGATGCAAGCCAAAAAGCGAGTTTCGAGCTCGGTCCGGCGAGCATCCTCCTCGATCAACTTGAACAGCGATGCCATCTCCGATTCGAGAGTTCTGGCCGCAAACTTGGCCGCAAACAAATTGCTTTCCAATGCCCATTCGCGCAACTGATCCGAGGACTCGCTTTCGGCCAACAATACACCACGCCAAGCAAACAACCCCATCACGGCCAATAACAAGATTGGGCCAACTATCCCGAGCAGCATCAGTGGTCGACGCAATCGAACCATCTGTCGGCGCTCAATGGCGGCCAACACCTGCTGTACGTTTGCAAACCGGTCCTCGGGCTTCTTCGCGATGCAACGATCTACAATGCCTACGAGCCAACGATCCATCCCGCGAACACGATGATGAGCACGCGGAAAGTGGCTTTTAAAAATCGTATCGCGATAACGTTTGAGTCGCTCCGGCAAACTGGCTGCGGTATCCAACGTGGTTACCGTGTCGGGCGTCTTGTACGGTGGGCTCCCGACAATCATGCAATAAAAAATGGCGCCTAAAGCGTACACATCCCAACGAGCGTCAGGCACAGCATTCAAATCCGCCTGCTCGGGTGCCATATAAAAAAGTGTTCCCAGCGACGGCGTCTGTTCGTTAGATAAACGGCTCTGCCCAAAGTCCGCGAGACGTGGTAACCAGTCTTGATCCAACAGCACATTGGCCGGCTTGAGATCGCAATGCAATACCCCTTTTCCATGCGAATGATTTAACCCCATCGCAATATCGGAAAAAAGCTCGACTGCTTTCGAAGGAGGCATGGCACCACGGGAACGAATCAAATCGTCGAGCGATCCGTTCTCTAAATACTCCATTACATAATAGGGAGGCTCCGCGTCCCAGCCTACTTCCAGCACCTGAACAATGTATCGATTGCCAGCCATGCTTACTAGATTTTTGACTTCGCGAGTCAGCGACGACCAATTGACTCCCGAACGATGCAGATAAAACTTGATGGCGACAGTGCGACCCGTGTTGAGATTGTTGCCAACCCAAACCTGGCCGAATGCCCCCTGCCCCAAAAGCCGATCCAGTTTATATCCAGGCACTTGAGCTGGCGGAACAGTCGCGCGCAGGCTGAGCTCTTCGGCTCGCATTTGCTCGCCGACGGTTTGATTGAGAGTCGTCTCGACTGAATTGGGATTGGATACGAGCGTCAAGGCAGAGGATCAGCAGGCGTTACTAAATGAACGGTGGATGCCCTCCTAGTCTAAGCAATAACCGCGTATTAGTCCTTAGATACGGCCCAAATAATCAAAGTTTCATCCCGCCGAGCGAACTAGCGAGTTTTGTTAATCGAGACGTCGACCTGCAATTGTAGCCGCTGGGCAGCTTCCTCAATATCATTCGAGTCTATCGTAATCCAAACAGGAATGGAGCGAAAATCCGATCTCGCCATGGGATTGGGAGAACGCATTTGGGCAGCGCCAACAACTCGGTCTATCCGAAGAACACGTCCCTTGAGCGTTCGCCCCAACGCCGATGACCGAATTTCAGCGAGATCGTCGATGGCAATGCTAGCCACGTCCGATTCGTGCACTTCCGCCACGCAAACCATCTCGCTCAGATTCGCTAACTCAAACATTGGCAGCTGAGCTGTCCGTTCTCCCACCTCGACATTCACGGTCACGACTACACCGTCAAGGGGTGAAACAATAATCGATTGTTCCAACATCAACCTCAAAATTTCGATCTGCTTTTCTAAACTGGCAATCGGCGTCGCCTGATCAACCAACTTCCTTGACTCCTTAGCTGCCGCCACAGATTTTTCACTTTGAACCAATTGCAACTTAGAAATTTCGACCGCTTGATGAGCCGCTAAAAGAGATTGCTCGCTGACCGAAGAAACCTTCGTCAACTCGTTTTTCTTTGTTTCTAACTCGATCGTCCCAATGGCCGCACGCGTCAGAGGCGACTCGCGAAGCTGTTGCAGAGAGGAAATCTGCCGACCAAGCGATTCGACTTGTTCGCTATTCTTTTTCGCAAGATCAAGTTGCGAGTTCGCTTGAAGGAGCGTTTGAGAAACGGACTGCAATTTAAGACCAGCAGCGTCAATCGAGAGATCGGCTTCTTGCTGTTTGACCTGTCGCATTGCACGTGCCTCTTCGAGTCGGAGGGATGCCGCCTCAAGTTCCAATGCTCGCAATTGTTGGCTCTGCAATACGATCAATGGTTGAAGCTTTTGAATCCTTTGGCCAGCTTGCACCAATACCTGTTCGACTCGATCTCCAGGTATTGTACCCATACGAATCAAGCCCTTGGCGGGTTGAATACGTCCCTGCGCTAAGACTTGGCTCGATTTTGCTTTTTCACCAAGACTCACTTCCTGATTTCGGATCGATGGTTCGGGCAAAGCCAAACGGTACGGACTGCAACCAGTTTGGAAAACAAACGCCAAGATTACCGGCGTCACCGATTGGGCTAAGCATTTCCACATGGCTAAGCATTTCCACAGGCGTTTTGCGATCGAACGCCTAGCAAAACTTTGCGTCATTATCATCCTTAGGATTGGTAAAGACTGCGCAACCGGCATACGGAAACGACATCTGAGCTGCGAATCAACCCAAGAATAGATTACACTGCAATCTAGGCGTGAGCGATTTCAAGTGGTTTTTATTTTGAAATTCAAGCAGAGGACGTTCGATACGATGCTGCCGGGAAGCGTGCAAAGAGCGACACTTTTCGACGCAAGTACTCGAATCCGAACCGCTCAGCATATCAAGCCGTCGATTCGCGCTATCAATCTTCACCATTTCTTTGGCACCGGAGAACTTCGAAAACAAGTCCTTTTCGACAATAACCTGACTGTTTTCCCCGGCGAAATCATTATTATGACCGGACCAAGCGGCTCGGGAAAAACGACCCTCCTGACCCTTATCGGTGCTTTGCGAGGTGTCCAAGATGGCAAACTGTCCGTGTTAGGGCAAGATTTACATGGCGCCAATCGAAGCCAGCTGGTCCATTTTCGACGCCAAGTTGGCTTCATTTTCCAAGCCCACAATCTGTTCGATTCGCTCACCGCAACGCAAAATGTCCGAATGTCCCTCGAACTTACCAGGCCTGGAAACTCCATTCGCGAAAACACCAAAGCAGCCAAGGAAATGTTGGAAAAGGTTGGACTTTCCAATCGAACGGGCCACAAACCACGGCAATTATCAGGTGGACAAAAACAACGCGTTGCGATCGCCCGGGGGCTTGTTCATTGCCCCAAGCTCGTCCTGGCCGACGAACCGACTGCTGCCCTCGACGAACAGAGCGGCAGGACCGTCGTCGAATTGCTTCAACGCATGGCGACCGAAAATCAATCCACGATCTTGATCGTTACACACGACAATCGAATTCTAGATGTCGCAGACCGAATCATTACCCTCGTCGATGGCCAAATCCGCAGTGATGCGCTAGTGAAAGAGGCTGGCATCATTACGCAAATGCTTGCTAAATGCAGTGTCTTCGAACGGGTAACACCTAGGACCTTGACCCGCATCGCTGATGAAATGACTGTCGAGAGTCTCCCGCCTGGCACCCAAATCATTAGACAGAACGATCCTGGTGACCGGTTCTTTCTCATCCGCGAAGGAACCGTGGTGGTCAAGCGAGGTTCACCGGAGGTCGAGGTAGTTACGCTCCATAGCGGCGACTTCTTCGGTGAAACCGCTTTGCTGACTGGCCAACCCCGAAACGCGAGCGTCTATACGATCGAAGAGACACTGTTATGTTCTCTCAGCAAAGCTAGCTTCCAGTCTGCGATGGCCGAATCGGCTTCGCTCGAAACGGAAATCAGGGAAGCGTATTTCGAAAGAAAATAAGACGCTATTCGGCCGGTGAGCAGGTTTTGGCGCACCCGCCGAGCGTGCGATATCGCATCCAAAAGTTCGTGCGACGAAATCGCGGCCGTGTGCTAGCGGCCGGGCTGAGGAGCATTTGCTAACAGGGCTCGAACAGACTGCCGCTTTGGGGAAAGACATCCAGTCCGGCGTCAAGACAGCCTCGACAACTCTACTGCTACCCATGACCCTGGCCCGAGAAGCCGAGCAATTGATTCGAGGCGAGCCTAAAGCGGATGCTGCACCTCCCACTCCGCTGTCAACGTCTCCTCCCACTTTAAAAAACTCTTCCACCAAACCATGAGGTGGTGCGGGGCGATCTTCGAAACCACTGCGAACGCACGACGCTAAGCTGTGTTACTGAGCCGTGTAGATCGTACTCACGCCGCTGCGCGGGTTAAACATCTAATATTTCAAACTGTTTCAAAAAAAGTTCGACCGCGCCATAGCCAATACGTCAGCATCGGGTCCGCTTGATTCTTCGTGGTAAACGGTTCGCAAGTTACCCTGTCGTCCTCAGACACCAATGCAATTCTGAGTTCGCCGTTGATCAAAACCCTCGCTAAAATTCCAAAGTGCTCAAAAAAACTTACGCAAAGCAAAGTTTCAACCAGTTCAATCTGATCCGGCAACGACTCCAACATTCCATTCGTTCGCTCCTTGATGCGAGCATCCAAAGCATTCGGTGCTAGCTCAAATGCATCGGGATGGTCGATGTCCCAACCGACAAAAATTGCGTAGGTGTCGTCCAACGAAATATCCGCAAGATCTTGCGAAAAAGTATGGCACATCGGTCCCGAGAAACCAACGTTGCTGTAAATGGACTCCTGAAGATCGTATTCAAAACGAAACAGGAAACACTCTTGTGGCTGCTCGAAGCCCGGCCAGTTCAACGTTCGTTGATCCAACAATTCCATTCGACTCGGTGAAATCCCCATCTGCTCGTTCTGAGCAAGCCAGTTTGCCAGCCTGGACTCCGCCAATGCCGCAGCCGTGGTCCAGCGTTCGTCAATTCGATCGTCGATTCCCAACTCTTCGGCGTATGCGACGGCACGTTGCCTGCTCGAAAAATCGGACACCAACTCGATCAGCAGCTCTTCCCCCTTTTTGTCCCCTAACTTGGCAAGGGCAAACGCAGCTTCGGTCCGAATGCGGCGATGGCTAAGTCGTGTCGCTTGAGTTAGCTTCCCGATTGCTTCTTGACTGCCAACCAATCCGAGCGTGTCGCACAACGAAACACAGAGCGAAACCGAGTCGAAGAGTATCTTTTGAATGGCGCTAACCGAACTACCGAATTGCGCAGGGTTCTCCTCGAGCATCCCCAGCTGGTTGACCAATCCTCCCATGAGTCGCAGCAAAGTCCCCAAATCCCCTTTGGCGGGATGATCGACCAGACTGCGGCTTCGAACGGCATAGTTCGCCACATCCAGCGCCGGCGAAAGTACAGCCGGGACTGTACTTTGGAATAGTTTGGGAAATACGTCCTCCAATTGCCAGACCTTGGATTGCATCAGAGGGGCCAACGAAAGCGAAACTTCGGCCCAGTCGACCGGCGGCTTTGTCAACAACAAATCGACTCCGAGATGGATCGCCGTCGAGTGTCCACTTGCGAACAATACTTGCAAAAGACTCCCTTCGCACCGCTGAAGTCCCCAGCCGTGCACCTTGGTATAAAGCTCGGCAACATGTTGCACCAACACCAATCGCCGAAGCTGTTCCATGTCCGAATACGAGGTTTTGGTCACAATTGCTTGGCGAAAATTTCGCACAAGGCAGGTCAGGAACTGTTCAAGCCTAGCTCGGTTCCGGCCATTGCGATCGATCTGTACCTTGACCGACACGGCGTTTTCGCACATCCAATTGACGCTCAGGATCGACCAAATGGGGTCGTCAGGCTCTTCCCATTGATCGATCAGGTTTCGGCTTGGCGAGACAGATTCATCGAAACCGGCCTCCAGAATGGCTTCCGAGAGGTCGGACCAGGCATAAGCGGCGTTTGGGAGCTCGAACGGGATGGTATCCATGAAACAAATAAGTACGTTAGGGGATTTTGAACTAATCAGCCAGCAAACTGTATCGTAGAATGCGCTTTTAATCGAGAACGAAAGAGATGGCCACGGCTTGTACTTGGCCTGAACACCATCCATCGACCGGACCATGGAAACAAAAACGCCAGAAACATTCGACGACCTGCATCTCTCTGAGATCACGCAGCGAGCCATCAAACGACTCGGTTACGAAAAACCGAGCCCCATCCAAGCTAGCGTCATTCCGTGGGCTCTGGAGGGATACGATGTAATCGGTCAGGCGAGAACGGGAACAGGGAAAACGGCCTCGTTTGCCATCCCAATTCTTGAACAACTCGACCCTCTACGGTCGTCCCGCTACCCCCAAGCTCTGGTTTTGGTACCAACCCGCGAGCTCGCAGCCCAAGTCCACGGTGAATTCGTCAAGCTCGCATACGGCTGCCCAACCGAAATCCTTGAGGTTGCCGGCGGCAAGCACATGACCAAACAACTAAAAGCCTTCGAGGGCGCAGTTCAAGTTGTCGTCGGAACACCGGGCCGAGTCATCGACCATATCAATCGAGGGTCACTCAAACTCAACAATATTTGGTGCGTCGTGCTGGATGAAGCCGACCGAATGCTCGATATCGGCTTCCGACCCGATATAGAACGTATCTTGCGACGTTGTCCTGAAAATCGCCAGACACTCCTTTTAAGCGCTACCCTGGACGAAGAAGTCAAACGACTTGCGCAGAAATATCTCTTTGAACCTGTTCACGTCGACTGTTCTCAAAAGGACGTTTCGGTTGATACCATCGAACAGCGTTACCTCACTGTTTCGCCCGATCGCAAATTTGACGTGCTCGTTCAGTTGCTGACTCGAGAAAAACCACCTCAAACGATTATCTTTTGCCGAACCAAACTCGGGACGGCCAAACTTCATAACCAGCTCGAAAAAGTAATTCACCGAATCCCTGAGCTCTCGAATATGCGGCTCAGCACGATTCACGGGAACATGAACCAAACGCAACGCGATTCGGTTTTCAAATCGCTGCGAAGCGGTGCCATCCAAATTCTTGTCGCAACCGACGTCGTTGGCCGGGGCATCGATGTGACCACGATTTCCCATATCATTAACTACGACCTGCCTGACGAAGTAGACGACTACGTTCACCGAGTCGGACGCACCGGTCGCATGGGACGCGACGGAATCGCGTTCACCTTCATTTTCAAAGGCCAAGGGGACTTGCTGACAGAAATCGAGCAGCGGATCAATCGGCTCTTGATCGCCGATCCTTTAGCACAGGATTTTGGTATCACAAAAAAGGTGTCTATTCCTTTGTCGATGCAAGATTCCGACGATGCGTCGACTCCGGAAAGTGCCCCCTCGGTCGACGTGAAAAAACGAAGCTTGAACCCGATGCGTCGCAAAATCAGCGCTCGCTCAAAACGCCGACGGTAGTAAGCTGAAACCCGATCATTGGCGGTGCCGCAGAACGACACCGCCAGCACATAAAGCGAAACAGGGCGTCCATGCCCGGTGCAATGCACCTCGCATCCACTGCAAGATATTTCGCTTCCACGGCTCAAGCTGGCTACTGCTTAAGCGGCAGCCAACTGAACTTGGCCCGTCTTTGCCATTACACCCTCGATGAATTCGTCGAAAATGCGAATATCAAGTGCGCTTGCAGCAGTCGACTCAGGATGGAATTGACAGCCCACAACGAACCAATCGTCGCTGTTGCTTTCGATTCCTTCGATGACTCCATCTTGGCATCGGGCGGTGACTCGGAAACAATCTGCCAACCGGTCGATGGCCATGTGATGCCGACTGTTGACGCGAATCTCTCCCTCGCCGTAGACACGTCCCAAGATGGAATTCGGTTCAACCACCAAGGAATGTCGATGACTTGAGTCGTGCGGATCCTTGTGCGGTAAAGCTGAGGGCATATCGATCGGAAGGTGGTAAAAAAGATTGCCGCCTTGAATGACATTGATCAATTGGAGCCCAACTCCAACTGCCATCAAACTCATCTGGCGGTTTGCGATCTCCTGGGCCAGCCTGCGATCGAACTCTTCGCGTCGTGCCTCCATCGGTCGCACCGAGCTATGCAACATGTATCCATCGTTACGAGGATCCAAATCGCCTCCACCCACTAAGAAGAAGCCGTCGAGTCGATCCAGCAATTGTTCTAGACTGGATTGATCTTTCGTGGGTGGCACCAAAACTGGGATACCACCTGCGTTAGCAATTGAGTCAAAGTAGCCTGCGGCAAGATAACAGTAAGCAGGTGTACCTTGGTTCGTGGCGCGAAAATCGCAATTCAAACCAATGAGCGGCCGTTGGTTCATTCGATAGGATCCTCCTAAATGAAAAGTGACGTGTCGCAAATGATTGAGTGGATCGGAGTGACAAGAAGATGGAGTAGGCGATGCCAACTCGGATTCGCATGCGATTTAGACACGTAGCTCAGGATTCCATCCTATGCTTTCGAGCAATCTAAATCAGTTCAAGGAACTTGTCGCACTGTGAAGTGACTGAAGACCTTTAACGAATCCTTCGTTTGCAATCTCGCTTGAAACTAAACCTCTTGTTGCTCGATTTCGATCCCTCATTCTCGCTGACTAGTGACGGGTACTAATCTGCGGGGAGATAGGCAGGAAATTAGTCGGAACCAACGCGAATTGCAAACGTGGTACTACATTTAGTATGTCTGGTAAATGCTAGCACGAAGTTGTGTGCATGCATTCGGGCCTTGCGCATTGGCTTCTCCCAAAGCAATACGCTATGCTGCAGAAAAGCACTTCACGGTTGGTCTTTTATTAACGGGACTTACGATGGACAAAGCACTAGTATTTGTTGCGTTTCTCTCTTTCGGCACAGCCCAGGCGCAGCCACCAGCCGTGATAATTCCTCAAGCAGCCGTTTTCGGGCAACCGGTTGCGGTCGCTGCCCCAGCCCAACAGGTTGTTAACCTTGGCGATGTTGAGTTTGTTCTTCAAGACTCTTCGAGAAGAAATTGCCAAACAAGCGAAGGAGTAAGCGAGGATTCGGCCCAAAGGCCTGTTTGACGGAACCCCAGCGACTCGCTTTGTGAATCGCTACTTGCTCAATGGTCGCAATTGGTTCAAACTAGGGCAAAAAGTGGGGCGCACTCGGAAGCCCTCGATCGACGTTAAAAACAAACAGATATTCACCTATGAGCACCGCCACACTTCCCCAGCCAATCCAGCTTTTGCCTGCAAAAACGATCGATGGCAAAAAGCCAACGCGAGAACAGGTCCCGAAAGGGGCTTCTCTTTGCGAATACTGCACGGCAAAATGCTGTCGCTATTTCGCGTTGCCCATCGATGCTCCCACGTGCGAGCAAGATTTGGACTTCATCCGCTGGTATTTGTTGCACGATCGAGCGACCGTTTTTATTGAGGATGGTACTTGGTATTTGTTGGTACACACCGACTGCAAGCATTTGCAATCGGACCACCGATGCGGGATCTATTACACCCGCCCGCAAATTTGTCGCGACTATTCCACGGCAAATTGCGAATTCGATGAGGATGCTGTCTACGAAATGTACTTCGAAACGTCCGAGCAGGTGGCCGAGTACATGGAAGCTCGTTTCCATTCTTCGGATGCAAAGACCCTTCGCAGCCCTGAACCTTCGCTGCTGCCGATTCTCTAGCAACGATGGCGGAGCGATCGGCCACACCTCCCCGCTTGGAAATAGCTGATTTATGGCTTTGATTGAACCTAGAACACTGAAGGGGTTCCGCGACTTCTTGCCTGCGGCCATGATCCCCCGCGAAAAACTGATGGAAGTCGCCCGCAGTGTCTACCGGCGATATGGCTTCGTCCCCATCGACACGCCCGCCCTCGAATTATTAGAGGTACTGACAGGAAAAGGCTCTGAGGAGACCGATCGGCAAATGTATCATTTCATCGATGCAGGCGGCCGGGCGGTCGGCATGCGATTTGATTTGACCGTTCCATTGGCAAGATTCGCAGCTCAGCACATCCATGAACTGGGCACTCCGTTCAAGCGGTACCAGATCGGTTCTGTGTGGCGCGGCGAAACGCCTCAAGCTGGTCGATTCCGAGAGTTTGTGCAATGCGATTTCGATACCATCGGATCCACTGGCGTTGTTTCCGACATTGAAACCGCGCTGGTTATCCACGAGTTGATGCACAGTGTAGGAGTTCATCGCTTTAAGATTCGAATCAACAATCGCCAAGTTCTTTCAGGACTGCTAGAGCAATTGGATTTACAAGCCTCCAGCACCGCAGTTCTGCGAGCGCTCGACAAGATCGAAAAGGTAGGTGCCGATCAAGTAACCAAGGAGCTAAACGTGGCGGGTTTGAGTGCAGCTCAAATCGATCAGGTATTGACGCTCGCTGCGATTCAAGGCTCGACCGACGAAGTGCTTGCGAAATTGGACACCGTGCTGCAAGGCTCCGAAATTGGACAACAGGGAGTCGAGCGATTGCGAACGATTTGTAGCGCAATGACGGCGGCTGGCGTCCAAGAAGAGTTTTATCAAGTCGATGTGTCGATTGCTCGCGGGTTGGATTACTACACAGGTGTCGTGTTCGAGACCGTGTTAGGGGATCTGCCTGGTATCGGCAGCGTATGCAGCGGCGGACGGTATGATAATTTAGCAGGGCTTTACACCAAACAACATCTTCCGGGTATTGGCGCATCGCTTGGACTGGATCGGTTGCTGGCAGCGTTGGAGCAATTGGGGCTCATTCCGAAGTCGATTTCATCAGCGGATGTGTTCATTCCGCTTTTCGACGCCAATCGGATCAATGACTACTTTCAGTTGGCATCGATTGTACGCAAGGCTGGCTGGTCGGCGGAAGTGTATCCTGAGGCAAAGAAATTGGGGGCGCAACTCAAATACGCTGACCAGCGTGGATTCCGCATCGCATTGATTGCTGGTTCGCAAGAGTTCGACGCGGGCGAAGTTCAAATCAAAAATTTGGCGACCAAGGTTAGCACAACGGTCACATGGCGAGAAACTCCCGAAGCGTTTGTAGCTTCGCTGAGCAATATGATGCGACTGCCTGATCTGATGGCCTAACGCTGGGGTGTTAAAAAACTGGTATTGTTGCTATTCCTTGCTTACCCACCTTTTTAGGCGAGAGAGACCCCAGCGGCTTCGTGCCGCATGGCGAACAAGATTCGTATGCTAGAAGAAGCGACCGATGGACTCGAAAGACCCACAGTGACCTTGAGTCACGGGTGAATAAGGTTCATTAGCTAACGAACCTTGCGTTCCAGTCGGACAAGCCGACAGGGGACGCGTGGCGGATCTGATTTTCAGAATCAGGGCTAGCGCTGATGCGTTGGAGGCGCAGGGCGTGAACAGTTTGGAAAACTGTTCTACAATAAAAAAAGCCCGCAAGCATGTCTGCAAGCGGGCTTTGTGGTTGTTAAAAAATCCGGCAATACCTACTTTCGCACTGGTGGGCACTATCATCGGCTCCGAAAGCTTAACTACTGTGTTCGGGATGGGAACAGGTGGGCCTTTCGGATATGGTCACCGGGAGAGAAACACA
>CAMDKL010000169.1 GCA_945900945.1 Pirellula staleyi DSM 6068 | reverse complement strand
CTGGCACCGCCGCGACGAGATGACCGACAAAGGATTCCATCGTTCGATGCTCACCCATCGCGACCGGTTTTTGGAAGTGGTTCGTAAAGCGTAACTTCTTCTCCTTCCTACTGGACTCCATTGAAGCAAAATAAATTCACCAGCCTGCTCCAACTCTCCTCAGTGCGTGAGATGCAACAAGAGTTCGTGGAAGCCAAAATTGGACAGGAAAATTACGGACAGAAAGATGGCTGCCACTCGAATCGATGCCATCGAATGGAATAATTGGAGATCCAAAATATTCCTGTCCCTAATTTTTCTGCCAAAACGGAGAGAACGAGATCAGGCTAATTGAAAAGAGTGCAACAAGAACAACCGTCTTATTGTCCTGGTTACACGCGATCTCGCGTTGACAACCTGAGCGGGGGTGGGCCATATGACGAGCATGACGTTCCAACTGGTCAGAACTTAGTAGCTCACCGCGGTAAGGTTGTTCTAGAAGCTGGGACTCTGACGTCGTTCGAGGAAGTACACAACTTCGGTCGTTGGTCAGCGGATGAGTGAGTTCTGCTTAGGGTTCAATCGAGCTCGAATTGCATTAAATATTCATCTCGCTTCTTCGAATCCACTGGTATCGGCTGCTCGGATTTTAGGAGTAGGTACTTACCAAGGGATAGTGCGTCCATGTCGGTCATCATAAAACACCGGTAAGCGTCCATCGGAGTACACACGATCGGTTCGCTGCGAACATTGAAGCTTGTGTTGATCATTACCGGGCATCCCGTCAATTCGTAGAATCGCGACAGCATCCGATGCAACAACGGGTTGCGATTCGGATCTACCGTTTGAATACGAGCTGAAAAGTCAACGTGCGTGACTGCTGGAATCTCAGAACGGAGCAAATTCAGTTTCTCAATTCCCAAGACACTTTGTGCCCCTTTGACAGAAGAGATACGTCGATCCGCGCGCACGGGTGCAACGAGCAACATGTACGGACTTTCCTCCGTAGGCTTCATTTCAAAATACTTGGATGCATGCTCGAGCAAAACAATGGGAGCGAAAGGTCGAAAGGATTCCCGGAACTTAATTTTGAGGTTCATCACCGACTGCATCTTTGGGCTGCGTGCATCGCCGAGAATACTGCGTGCTCCTAGAGCCCTGGGACCGAATTCCATCCGGCCTTGATGCCAGCCAACGACATGCTCCGAAGCAATCAAATTGGCCACCCCGTCGCAAATCTGTTGGTCCGATGAACAGATGCGATATACCGCCTTCTGATCGTCAAGCGTTTTACGGATGGACTCATCGGAGAATTCGGGGCCAAGCAGCGAACCACTTTGGCTGTCTCCCGAATGGGCCACGCGTGGACGATCGAGCAACTGATTCCAAATAAATAGGGCAGTCCCCAATGCTCCGCCAGCGTCGCCTGCAGCAGGCTGTATCCAAATATTCTCGAATGGACTTTCTCGAAGAATGCGGCCATTGCCCATGCAGTTAAGAGCGACGCCACCAGCCAGGACCAAATTTCTGGAACCAGTAATTGCGTGCGCATGCCTTGCCATCCGCAACATCACTTCCTCTATGACCGCTTGCACGGATGCCGCTAAGTCCATTTCTCGCTGTGTCACTTCTGATTCTGGTTGCCTCGGAGGACCACCAAACAAGCGATGGAATTTTGAGCTTGTCATGGTCAGCCCTTGACAGTAATTGAAATAGCGCATGTCCATCCGCAACGAACCATCCGGCTTGAGATCGACGAGATGTTCCAAGATCTGCTGTTTGAAAAGGGGTTCGCCGTAAGGAGCTAGCCCCATCAATTTGTATTCACCGCTGTTGACTCGAAAGCCCGCGTAGTAGGTAAAGGCGGAGTAAAGCAAGCCGAGAGAATGAGGGAAACGGATCTCTTTAAAAAGTTGGAGTTTATTTCCTTGTCCATGCCCTATGCAACTGGTCGACCATTCTCCCACACCGTCCAAGGTCAGAATCGCGGCCTCGTCAAACGGAGATGGATAGTAAGCGCTGGCAGCATGGGATTGATGATGTTCCAAAAAAACGATCCGCTTATTGAATCCCCCTATCCCATGCCGAATTTCTCGACGTACATGCAACTTCTGTTTCAACCAAAGCGGAACTGCCTGTCGAAACGATCGATAACCCGCTGGCGCGAATGCCAAATAGGTTTCAATCAGTCGCTCGAATTTCGTGACAGGTTTGTCGTAAAACCCCACAAAGTCTAGCTGATCAGCTGTTAAGCCAGCGAACTCAAGGCAGAATGCGATCGCCTGTTTGGGAAATTCTTGATCGTGTTTCTTGCGAGTAAATCGTTCCTCTTGAGCAGCAGCTACAATTTGCCCATCGAGTACAAGTGCCGCTGCCGAATCGTGATAAAAAGCTGAAATTCCTAAAATCGCGGTCATGGTTACCAGTGTAGTCTACGTTGCTATGGTCTCTGTGGAGAAAGCCCGATGCGCTTTGCCAAAATACTCGAGCGACCTTTCTCGCTTTGTTCCCATAAGACCAAGGCCACTCTTCCGGATGTTGGCTCCGCAACGATGATGGCATCTCGGGCAACTTTTGCAATCGTTTGAGGCTCTCCCCCCGCAATTGATTTAAACATCAACTCACCATCCCGGCGCACAGACCAAACGGCAATCGGGCCATTTGAACTGGATGTGACCCAAGGTTGCTCGCCAAATCCTATTAATTGCTCTTCGGCTCCGTCTGCATTCGCTGCGAAAATTTCTCGTCCACGCCTCCAGACCGTTGTGATCATGCCTTGTGAATCGATCGCGAGCATCCCGCCATCCATGGGACATCTATTCAATTCCCAATGCTCTGTTCCTAACCGAATGCTTTTGGTTTCTGGCACGACGCTCTCTGATTTGACCGTCGTCAAGTACATATCGCGATTGCCTCTGAGTGAATTGCGAAATAGTATTTGAACCCTTCCGTCCTGTATAGCGATGGAGGGATGGCAACACTCGCACACGCTTTTTTCAGGCGAGCGATAGACGAGTTGATTCGGTGACCAACTTGCTCCCCCATTCGATGACATCGATGCAAACAACTCGGTCCGATCGTTGCGAAGATCCAACCATGTACACCACGTGTCCCCCGTCGATGACGCAGCCATGGCGTGCAGGCCTTCACGGGCAGAAGCGTTTTCGTCATTTACTTGAACTGGCCCCTGCCATCTTCGACCGCGATCTACCGACCGCCACGCGACTAAATCGCCGTCTTTACCCTTTCCTTGTTTTCCACCGATGGCTGAAACAATCAATGCGTTTCCAACCGCCGAAATTCTAGGCCCTCGACGCATCCCAAGCGCAAGATTGGGAATTTGAAACGCGACTCTAGGCTCACTGAATGTATACCCATTATCAGTTGAATGGCAGTAAACGACATCCTCTCCCACCCCGAACACAACATGAATTGCACCATCCGACGAAATTGACGCTTGTGGCTGCTTTGGTAATGCCACCTCACTCGATGCGATCACTGTCGGTTCCTCCGCCACAATATAGCCGGGAACAAAGGCGTGCAACAAAAAGAGAGTGTGAGCAAGTAATCGAAACATAATAGTGTAGTGACCCTTGATTTTTGTTGAGGTAGTCTGAATAAAAGGCTCGTCTGACGAATTTGTCAGGGAGCTGGTTGGAAATCTTCTTTGATCCCCACAGGTTGGCAAAACATTCTTCGTCAATTGCAGCCTACCGATGGAGTGTACCATTGCCACTTTTGGATGCAATCTGGGCCGTCGTGTTTGAGTTTATCGAAGGGGCGGGACAGCCAAAGGCCCCTCTTTTGCTTTTACTTGCCCTAACCTTTCAACGTTCAAGTTGCTCGCGTGCCATTTCCAAAAAGACATCCGCGAGCTTCGAGTCAGCGCCGAGAGTTCGTGAAATCAGCCATTGCTTGTCTGGGAATCGCAATTGACTTTGTAGTACCTTGTTTCGCAGTTGCTCAATCAGTTCGCCTTCGAACAGCAGATGCGGCTGTACCACGACCGTGTCGCATTCCCACGCACTCGCTTGCTCGATAAGTCCATCTACATTTGGTATTCCGCCCGCAATGAAGCCGGTTTGGTATCGAACCACATTTAGTTGTGCCACTCTCAACTCGGCAAATTGACGCATTTGAGCGAGGGCATTCTGGTCGCTTGTTCCGCGTCCGACCATTGCAAGCCCGATGCGTCCCATGGGAATGGATTGTCCCTGGCAACTTTTCGAGGAACATTGAACTCTGGCACAAGCATTCATTGGACAGCATAGTCCATCGCCTAATGCGGTTACTTCCGAATAGCGCGCCTGGGACAACGCTAGTACAGACGGGTGCGCACACAACGAGCCCGTCTGGCCAATGACCTCGATTCCGAACCGCTTGGCTGCGTGATTTACCGCATCTGGAATATCTTGCAATGCATGACCTGCGGTGAATAGCAAGACAGGTACTACCAGCGTTTTTTTGATACCTTGTTGGTGAAATTTTTCGATCGCCTGTTCGATCGATGGTTCTGCAAGTTCCAAAAAGCAGCCCGAAATCTCGGTCGCGGGCGCTTGAATTTTCATGAGCTCTACCAATGCAAGCAACTGTGCTACGCCCGTAGGGTTGCGGGTGCCGTGCCCCACGACCAAAATACTTCCCGATTCCGAGGTGAAATCTGTCCAAAATGGTTTGTTGGCCGCGAAAAGCGAGTTGTCTAGAGAAACGGAAGAGCGATTGGGCTCAGGTGCATTCATTGGTTCCACACATGGTTAAATGGGTTGTTTGGGCGATTTGGATTGTGAGCAATATTACTTTATGCAGTTTTTGCGGATTGCAAGGGCTTTGACGACAACTAAGTTGCCGTTAAGGTTTCAAAAAATGTTCTTTTCCTAAAGATCGACACGACAAGCACTTGCAATGGGATTTATCGAGCGGGATTCGGTTTCTCATTTGAAAGAGTTGTTGGAATAAACCACAATAGCATGACTCGTTTCAGAATTTCTTAAAGGTTAGTGCGTTATGGATTCAAGATTTCGCAAGCGACAAGCTTTTCAAATCCTCCTCCGATCGGCAATGTCGATCGCTGGGACAGCGTTGCTCTTTGACAATCGCGTGGACGCTCAGTGCTGCGATCCAGTGAGCTCGTACCGGCTGCAGACAGAAACGGTACTGGAACAGGTTCCAGTAACTTCCATGCGGATCGAGTACGAAGAACGCATGCTCGAAAAGGAGATTGTCAGCTACCGTCCATCCGTGCAGGAACGGGTCGAAACGAGGCAATACACGGTTCGCAAACCGGTCATCGAGACTTCCACTCGAAACGAAACCTACACGGTATACAAACAAGTGGTCAAAACCGACTATGTAGATGAGACGACTTATGTCAACGAAACATCCCAAGTCGAACAGATCGTGACGACCATGCGCCCCGTCACTGAGACTCAATACCAAACACAACATGTCATCGTGCAGAAGCCGATAACAGAAACGGTTTATCAGACTCAAAGCTACATGGTCCAAAGACCCGTAACAGAAACCACAATGCAGACCCAGCAGCAAGTGGTTCAGCGTCCCGTAACCGAAACAACCATGCTGACTCAAAACTATGCGGTACAGCGTCCAGTAACGGAAACAACCTATCAAACGCAAAACTACACCGCATTACAGCCAGTTACGACTTATCAGCCTGCGGTTATAGATGCTGGCGGATACGTTGCTCAACAATATATCCAACCGGGTGACGTCCGTTATCACTTGCGATGGCAACGAGCTGGCTACGACATCAATCCGCTCAATGGAACCCAAAACTATCAAAGAGGCGGATTAGGCTGGGTGCCCTTTCAGGCGCCAAGCCAGAATTTTGCACAAGTACAATACCAACCCAATTACCAGCAAGTGGCTGTTCCTCAGCAAAGCTTCATGCCCCAAACGATTTCGCAACAGGTTCCAGTCCAGTCGACACGACTGCAAACGGAAATGGTTCAACAGCAGGTGCCGGTGACCACGACGCGGATGGAAAATCAGGTCATTTCGCAGCAGATTCCTGTGACAAGCACTCGAATGCAATCGGAAATGGTACAGCAACAGGTGCCTGTAACTACTACGCGTATGGAGAACCAAGTGGTTACTCAGCAAGTACCGATACAGACACAACGCATGGAGGCTGTTCAGGAGAAAGTGATGGTTCCTAAGACGGTTCAGAAACCGGTGACTCGCAAGGTAGCTCGGGAGCGAATTGAATACGTTCCAGAAACACACGTCCGTCCTATTCAGACTCAAACGACAACGTACAAGCCTGAAATCGTTTCGGAAGATGTAGTAATTAGAACGCCGATCATGGAGCGAATCGTTCAAAAGGTACAGGTACCACAACGCATCGCCCGTTCGGTTCCCTATACTGAAATGCGAACCGTGGCTCGCACGTATACTCAGCGTGTGCCAATTGACTACGTTGGCCCAATTATTTCAAGTTACCCAGCCGTTGACTCAAGTTCCGTAGTGACAGCTGGAGCGACTACCAATAAAGGAGCTTTAGGCCAGTCTGTGAACTCTAGCAATCCAGCGACAAGCGACGGAGGAAAAGAAGTCGAATCGAAGAAGCCTGAAACATCCGAAGCAGCTCCACTTCCTGCACCCAAGGCTTCTAACGAGTCCAAAGGCAGTTTGTCGATTGGACCTCCCGAAGGTGACAAAGCTGCAAGCGAATCCAGCAGCAGCACGCTGTCGGCACCAGGGAAAATTACGTTGAAGGCGGACGATTGATACTGGCCCTCGTCAAGATCGAATCCTATCGGGTTGAGGCCCAGGGAAATGCAAAAAGGCTGGGAAATTCTCCCAGCCTCCATTTGCTCAGGTCGCAATGCTTCGGCATCCCTTATTGAGGATTACCGCCGCGACCACCGCCAGGTCCACCTCTTCCTGTTTGAGCTGGAAATTCGAATTTCGCACCCTTCAGTTCTTCCATTTTGGCCTTTTGAGCCGCAGTTAAAACACCGGTAATTTTTTCTTCGCTATCTTTTCGCATTTTATCCATCTTTTCGCGATCAAAGCCACCACCACCGCCACCGCCGGCAAAAAGTGAACGCATTTCCTCCCCGGCAGCTTTTTCCTGATCGGCAATCTTGGCTTTCTGCGCCTCCGTTATTTCTAGACGTGTGGATATAGTCTTGCTGCTAAGGGTTCGAACCCCGTCTCTTTGTATAAATAGACCAACTAAACGATCCATTTGAACTGGATCCAAAACGTCTCCGAGTTTCGATTCAGATTTCAACTGCATGTTTGACATGGCTTCACGGATTTTTGTCATGTCTGGAGCAGCGCCACCAGGAGCACCGCCACCAGGACCACCGCCACCAGGACCACCGCCACCAGGACCACCACGGCCGCCTCCGACGCCGGCAAATTGGGTTCGCATTTCATCCCCCAATTCTTTAGTAAAAGCCTCCATTTCCTTGACTTGCTCTTCATCCATCTTTAGCTCGTCACGCACTTCTTTGATCGTTAGCAGCGAGGCTATTCCGCCACCGCCTCCAAATCCACCGCCTCCAAATCCTCTTCCGCCACCACCTGGGCCTCCGCCGCCTGGGCCACCTCCGCCCTGACCCCGTTGTGGACGTTCTCCCTGGCCAACCGAGAACGGAGCTGCGACGCTGATGAAGCACCCGACAAGTAACAATCTAGACAACGCATGACTGATTCGCATTTTTTGCAACCTCAATTGAGATAGACGAAGAGACTTGAGGACTAGGCACCGGATGCCTGGATCGATACTCTTTTGTAACACGTTCCAAACCGCTACGTTTCGCGTAGGGAAACAAATTCCTAAAACTTTTGAAAATTTTGCAATACGAGCTTGCCAAAACTGCCAAATTGAAGTGTTCCCATGCGAGCGTGACTCAACAATTCGAGGTTTCCGGCACCGCTTAAGAATACATCCACACCGCATGCCTACGGTGTTCGAATGCTCGTTCCTCCGATTCCCAAGCGGCAGCGATTTTACGCCATGGAAGCCCTGCTTCCATTTGGGTCCGTTCGCGATCCGAGCCGAACAGCAAGTCGATCGCAATCGGATTGCTGACAAACTCATAGACTTCAGTCCGCCATGCAAACTGATCCCCAGACATCTCGCGCATTGTTGCCAGCAATGCCAAGCTCGTTCGCACCGATTGAAAAACAGATCGGTCGGTTACATGCAATTGCACCCCGCCACAGTCCTTGCCTGCATGCTTTTGAAACGTCGGTCGAAACCATGCTGGACGAAATGTCACTCCAGCAAGTTTTTCGGCATTCATTTTGTTCGCCAGCTTGTTAGCGTCCAACCAAGGTGCGCCGCATATTTCAAAAGGTCGCGTCGTGCCACGCCCTTCGCTCAAATTGGTCCCCTCGATCAGACACTGCCCTGGATAGACCACCGCCGTCTCTAAAGTCGGCATATTGGGAGAAGGAAGTACCCACGGAAGACCCGTTGCGTCGAAATAGTCTCGTCGACTCCAACCCTCGCAGGCTATTACACGAACTTCGCCAGGCCCGAGCTTTAGCTCCTGCTGGTACAGCATTGCCAATTCGCCAACCGTCAAACCATGCCGAATGGCTAGGTCGTGTGCGCCGACGAAGCTATCATAACCGGCTCGTAGCGCCGGCCCCTCGACAACGATGCCACCCAACGGATTTGGGCGATCGAGCACCATGACTAATAAGCCGAGCGGCAAAGCTACTTCCAAACAATACCGCATGGTGGCTTGGAAAGTATAGTACCTACTTCCGACATCTTGCAAATCTATCACCAATACGTCTATGCCATTGAGCTGTTCGGCCGTGGGTCGAAGGCTAGCTGCTGTTGTTCCATACAAACTGTAAACAGCGGCAGGCACTGATTTGACTTCGTTGGCCGCAACGCCAATCAGGTCCTGCGCTTGACCATGCAATCCATGTTCCGGGCCGAATATCGTAACAAGCTTCACCCCGTCCGCGTTTGCAAATAGTTCGACGGCGCTCCGAAACTGAGCATCAACGGCAGCGGGATGGGTAACCAGTCCAACGCGTTTGCCGCGAAGAGGGGCGAATCTTTGAGCAACTAACAGATCGAGTCCAGTTTGAACTTGCGACACAAACGATTCTCCTGTGAAAGTAGGGTGCCAAATTGAAATGAGCTTAATGGATCATACCTGATGGCCGTCGACTGCGCCAGCCGCGGCTAGCCTTCGACCGACACACGCCATCCGTCCTCGGAGCCGACCTGTTGCTCTGCCAGTGCCTGCAAGGCGTCGAAGCAGAGATTCAGGGAACGAGAGTAACGAGGGCAAACCCATTCTGAAAAATTTATTCACTACTACTTTACTCAACTAGGTACCCACTGTACCATTTCGACAGTACACTAGTACTGCCACGCGGGACTGGGAGTTTTAACTATGTTTTTCACGATCAATGAAAGCAATGGCATCGCAATCTACGAACAGATTGTTCGACAGGTTACGTTTGCTATCGCAGAGGAAACATTCAAGGTTGGGCAAATGTTGCCCAGCGTCCGAGCTTTGAGTGTTCAGTTGGCGATCAACCCGAACACAGTCGCTCGAGCTTATCAGGAGCTGCAGGTCGACGGGGTTTTAGAAACTCTTCGAGGTCGCGGGCTGGTCGTCTGCGCGGGAGCCATAAAACGCTGCAAGGAGATTCGCCGAACGATGATTGCCGAGAGTCTGAAGGTGGCCTTGACCGAAGCACTGCATGGCGGTCTGGAGGCCGATGAGATTCGTGAGCTTGTTTCAAAGCAGCTCAACAAACTCGAGGGCAATGTAGCCACGATTAGTTCACAAGGCAATTTGCCATCGTCGAGTTAGTGTAGAACGGTACTCCGTGCCGTTGAGTATGCAAAAACAGCACTCCGTGCCGTTCTTCAAATGAGCAAGACTGTGTTTGGAATCCATCGAGTCAATCCAAAGGTGAGATGATGTCCGATAGTATTACAGCAACTGGTTTAGAAATGCGGTTCCCAGGCTGCGAAGCTCTTCGAGGGATTGATCTCAAGGTACCGAGCGGATCGGTGTTTGCCTTGCTAGGCGAGAACGGTGCCGGCAAGACGACGTTGATTCGCATTTTGACCGGCTTTCAGAGTCCAACGGCTGGGCAATGTACGGTCTGCGGATTCGATCCAAGTCGCGATGCCCTCGCAATCCGTCGGCGAATCGGGTACGTCTCTGACTCACCTGCCCTCTACGATTGGATGCGGGTCGACGAAATCGGCTGGTTTGCTGCTTCGTTTTACGAGGACGGTTTCCTGGAGAGATACGGGGAATCGATTAGCCATTTTGAAGTTCCTCGCAATCGCAAGATTCGCCATCTCAGCAAAGGGCAAAAAGCCAAAGTGGCATTGGCGTTGGCTTTGGCTCATGACCCAGAATTACTCATTCTCGATGAACCCACATCGGGGCTGGATCCGCATGTTCGCCGCGAGTTCATGGAGAGCATGGTCGATCGGGCTGTGACGGGCAGGACAGTTCTCATTTCGAGTCATCAGATTTCTGAAGTCGAACGGGTGGCCGATAGGGTTGCAATTATTCATCAAGGAAAAGTTCGCTTAACGGATTCGATGCTCCATTTAAAGGAAACGATTTCCGAGGTGACGATCAGTCTTAACGATACGCTCATTGCACTGCCTCGATTGAGCGGCAACGTCGAGGTCTTGAGCGAACAGTCATCTGGTCGGCAAAGAAGAATGGTTGTAAGCGGCTTTGATCATTTGGCTCAAGAGTCCATTGAAGCCAGACCGGGTGTCATTAGCGTACGTAGCCGCCCCGCGTCGTTAGAAGAGATCTTCACTGCCTGCACACGTGGCATCGTTGCCGCTCCGTCGGAAGACGATCGATTCGCGGTCCCATCGGATGGAGCGCTGGGCAAGCAGCCAACAGTTGTCGGAGGCAGCCATGAATCGTAGCTTAGTCTTGCGTCGATTGTGTTGGAAAGAGTTTCGGCAATTGTGGCCGTTGGTTGTGATGCTTGCGGCAATTGGTTTGGTGTTCCAACTGCTGCTTCTAATGTCAGTCTATCCACGAGATCAGTCCGGTTTGCAGAATCTGATTTTCCTAGGGCTTCCGGGACTCTTTGCGGCTGGCGTCGGGGCGTTGCTCGTTGGGCAAGAGCGAGACAATCGGACACTGTATTGGATGGCATCTTTGCCAATTCTTAGACAGGACATCATACGGGTCAAATTCGTAGCTGGAATCGTGGGATTGGCTTCGGTTTGGAGTGTCAGTTTTGTTTTATGTCTTGTTTCAAACGGCCTTTCAAGTTTAAAGCCTGAAGTGGACGTCACCTATGGCATACTGTATTCGATCTTCTTGCTCTTTGTCAGCTTCGCGACCGCATGGACATTTCGATCGACCTTTGTCGGCTTGCTTGTCCTGGTTGGCGTAGCGATGTCATACACCCTCACGACTCAAATTTTGATACCGTTGAAATCCTCTGATTTCTTGACGGCGATTACGCTTGTTGCGACCAGCGCTGTGGCACTTTGGCTAGGCTGGATCGCTGCACTTCACGCACTTGCTCCGACTACGTCCACGCGATTTTCTCAGCGAACGATCTCAGGCGTTTCTTTTTTCGACCGATCCATTGTCGATCGCCGAAGCATACAGACTCCCTGGTCGGCGTTGACCTGGCAATTCGCTGCACAGAACCGGGCGATGCTGGTTGGTTTGATTCTGCTCTTTTTGTTGCCGATCTGCATTGGCGGTGCTATTGCCATTGTTTTCGATCGGCCTGGAAGCTCATCGGTTGTGATTGAGGCATTTCCTGCCTTGGGTTTTATCATTTCCTTTGTATCCGTAAGCTGGTTGGGTGTTGTCACTTTTCAAGGGGACAACATCAATCAACGCATTCGATTTCTGTCAGATCGTGGTATTTCGCCGAGGACAGTCTGGCTGACGCGACAGACTGTTCCTATGGGTATGCTGGTCTTTGGGGTAATTGCTTTGGGGGTCGTCGCAGCTTGTACGATATTCTGGGCACCACGTTTAGGTCCGCCGCCAGGACTAGGTTTGCTCTTAGTCGGAGCAAGTGGTCTCATGTGGACCGTTTATTCGTCGACTCAGTGGATGAGTCAGATTGTACGCAGCCCGGTTATTTCGGCCATTATCGCGCCCGTCATTGGTTGCCTGCCGTTTGCTTACGGAGCGTTTGCAATGGAAACCTTGGAGTCGCCAATCTGGATCTTGGCCATTACCACATGCATTCCCATGATCGCTTCGTTTCGAATGACACGCCATTGGATGGACTCTAAAATGGGAAAGCGTTTCTGGCTGGAACATGGCGGATGGCTTGCATTGGCAATACTGCTCCCTGCTATACCCTTTCTCATTGTTTTCAGCACATATCCGTCCATGCCGGCGAGCGAATGGAAAGCGTTTTCGGCGGATGCAAATCGATTTTCTCCTTACAATCGCCAACCTACTGAAATCAACCAATTAGTTTCAAAAGATCCGGCGCAAGTCGCGGCAGATATGGATTTAGATAACGAGAATGAACTCGCTGAAGTCAACATTGGCATGGTCGGTTATGGAAAGCAAAATGTGCTGCCCCAGAACTTAACGTTAGCCCAGGAACGAGAATTGCAATTGGAGTTCATTGAACGGCAACTGCATTCGGTTGATAAACTAGCACCGGTCTCGGCTTACTATGCTGGGCAGCGACTGATGGGAGAGGCGATGTTGGTTCGAGCTCGCATGCAAGATGACGGGGTTTCCGAGGAATTATTGAAGCGTTACCAGCGCAGTATTCGCTCAATCATTCGAATCATCGAAGGGACCCGAGTCACGCCTCATCTGGCCGCTCAGCAAATCGCCGATCGATACGAGGCCTGGCTAGTAAAAGAGTTGCAGTCGCAGGGGGCCAGCGAGTTTTTCGGGACGGAATTGCGGCATGCCGCTGAAGCGCAACTTGGCGACAAGGCTGGCCGCCAGGATGCACGGTATCGCGCTCTTGTCGTCGATTGGTCTGCAAGCCAATCTCTTGCGCATGCAAAAGCGAAAAAAAAATCGAAT
>CAMDKL010000168.1 GCA_945900945.1 Pirellula staleyi DSM 6068 | reverse complement strand
TTACAAGCAGTACATAGGACCTGAGTTTGCAAGCGTATCGAAAAGAATTGGAACCGAGTGGAAAGCGACTCTGGGAGGAGGGAGTTCCGCTCAGTACGGTGGCGGTTCGATGGGGGGAGAAATGGGTGGCGCTGGAGGTTTTTCAGGTGCAGGGGGCTTTTCGGATGGTGGAATGGCAGGAGGCTTTCCTGGTTCTTCAGGCGGGACGGCCCCTGGCAATCATATTCCAGATTTGGTGCGTTGGACCGTTTCATCCCAGCAGGCTCTGCTCGAACAGGTAGCTCCTTGGTACAAAAAGAGCGCAGCGCCCTCGGTTCTTGATGTTTATTACACACAGGAAGACATGTGGCTGTTGATGGGAATTATGGAAATCATCAAAGCGACCAACGGCGATTCTCGGGAAAATTTCGAGACTGTCGTCCGAGAGATCGAGTGGATCCGTATGGGGAAATATGCCAGTCGTAATGCCGGAGTTTTATCCAAACTCCAGTCTGCTGAAATGCAAGGAGGCGGGTATGGCGGATACGGTGAAGGGGGTATGGGCGGAGGCGATATGGGAATGGGTGGTATGAGTGAAGGCTCCGGAGATATGGGCGGCATGGGTATGGGAGAGGGATCAGGTGATTCCGGTGGCGGTATGAGCATGGGTGAGGGATCGAGCGGCGGAGAGGGTGGCATGGGTGGCATGGGTGGCATGGGTGGCATGGGTGGCATGGGCGGAGAGACTGGTGGAGTCGCCGTTGCTCGCGATCCCGCTGATGGACGGTATATCAGTTTCGCAACAGAGTCGCAATTTCAACCCCGAAAGGGAGCGGAACTGAGAGAAGCGATCAAAAATATCAGCCCCGCCAACGCCGTCGATGCCGTGGCGAAGAGAGTTGCAATTCGACTGAGACTCAAGGTCGATCCATCGCGGATCACGCGACTGATTACGGCGTGCGGTAATGCAGAATTGATGTTGGAGGTCTACCAAGTTCGACTGAATACGGAACCAGCCCCAGTGTCTGGCGGAGGTGGCGGGGGCGGATATGGAGGTGGCGGGGGCGGATATGGAGGTGGCGGAGACGGCGGATTTGGTGGTGGAGGCGACATGGGCATGGCCACAGGAGGAAGCATGCCCGGAGGAGAAATGGGAATGCCCGGAGATATGGGTGGTATGGGTGGTATGGGTGGTATGGGTGGTATGGGTGGTATGTCTGGAGAAGGTTCGGGTAGCGGCTATCCGGGAGGACTCGGCGCCGTCAATTCGGGAGCTCCGTTATCCGAGGTTTCGGTCGAAATCTTCGGTCTTATCTACCTGTACAATCCAGCTGACCCTGTAGCTCTTGGTGTTTTAACAGCTGAAAAGCTCAGTGAGCCATCAACAACGACCGCCGGCGCATCCAATTCTGGAAATTAGGTACCAAATCCAAACCAAGGGTGAATACTAGTTATTCGTCCCAGAAAAATTCCGTGTTCATTGGCTATCAGTAAAATCCACAGGGATATTTAGGAGTCTGGGTATGTCCAAGAAAAAAAAGAATTCAAACTCGCAATCCAGTTTTAGTTTGAAGAACTTCGTCGTAATGCACATAGAAAAAGTTGTTTTCGGTGTCATTGCGTTGATTGCTTCGATCGTGATGTATCTAGGCTTCAGCGAGAAGCCTTATTCATCTACCAAGACTCCGGAAAAGCTTAAGGATCAGGCAACACAGGTTTCTCGTGATCTGAAGGGTGACCACTGGGCGGCTATGAAGGACGAGGAGGGCCGAAAGGTGGATCCGGTATTCACTATCGCTGCCAAGGAGTCTCGTAAAAAGATTGACCCAATTCCCTACATCGCGGATCCCACTGGCTCTTCAAAAATTAGGCTTGGGGCAAAAAGAGGCGATCCAGCATTATTGGCTCCTGAACAGCTGGAAGCAAAATACTATTTAGGCCCAATCGCAGCATGGGCTCCAAAGGTTGACCCATTAGCAATTCTAGAGGATGCAAAAAAGACCGAAGCAAAGCTACCTAAAAATGCCCCCGGTTTTCCTGGAAGCGGCGATGGTGGTTTTGGCGGCGGTAAAAATGGTGGTAGTTCCAGTGGTAGTGGTGGGTTTGCTGAAGGTGGTTCTGGAATGGGAGACGGAATGGGAATGGGAATGGGAATGGGGGGCGATCCAAGTTTGGCCGGTCGTCGAATCTTGTTTCCTGGCTACGATCGAGGATTTTACTTCGGTATGAGTACGTTTGCGAACTCAATGGGGGGCGGCGCTGGCTATCCGGGTGGAATGGGTGAGGGTGGCGGCTATCCCGGCGGAGCAGGTGGCGGCTATCCCGGCGGAGCAGGTGGCGGCTATCCCGGCGGAACAGGTGGCGGCTATCCCGGCGGAACAGGTGGCGGCTATCCCGGCGGTGCGGGTGGATTGGACGGCGGTAATACAGGAATGCCAGGGGGTAACGCCGGACTTAAACCGGAAACCAGAAAAATTATTGCCCGCGGAGTTGGATTTGTTTGTGTAACGGCCCTAGCACCGCATCATGAAATGGAAACAAACTATCGAAAAGAGTTTTATGATGTGCTTGGCTACATGGAAGGTCGCGATTCTCCAAACTACCGTGGGTTCGAGGTTCAACGAGTCGAGCTGACAGACCCAAACAAGGAGATTGCAGAAAAAGACTGGCAATCGCTGCCTGATGCAAGTCCCGATAAATTTAAGGAGTCGGTGAAAAAGCTAGTAGGTACTTGTTCTGAAATTAATCCTTTGGACTGGACCGATCCTCACCTTTCTATGCCCATTCCACCTATCCTTCTGAATGATTTTAAAAAATTTGCGACACACCCAAAAATTAAATATGGTGCTCCGGATGAAGCCGATTTCCCAGGAATGGGAGGAATGGGAGGAATGGGAGGAATGGGAGGAATGGGAGGCGGCTACGGTGAAGGTGGAGGTATGCCCGGCGGATATGGTGACGGAGGAATGGGAGGGGGATTCGGAAGCGGCGGTAGCGGTATGCCCGGCGGATTCTCTGAAGGCGGAGGTATGTTTAGCGGATCCGGAGGTGGAGGAATGCCAGGTGGCTACACCGAAGGTGGAAGCAGTGGCGGCGGTGGCTATGGCGGCAGCGGCTATGGCGGCGACGGCGGTTTTGGCAACGCTGGAACCATGATGGAAATTCCAAGTAGGTTACCGAGTACCAAATACAAATTGGTTCGGTTTTATGACTTCAAAGCCGAAGCTGGAAAGATTTACAAGTACCGCGTTCGGTTGCTGATGTACGATTCAAATTTCCCAGAATGGAGTGCGCTTACGCCTGCCAAGAGCACGCTCAAACCTGAGACACTTAGACGCATACAGAACCTTGAGACCGAATTAAAAGCAAAGGAGCCCGCTCAAACGAAAAAGCCCACGAATCCGCCTACGGTAGTTGCCCAGGTAAAAAGAGAAAAATACAGAGAAACAGAATGGTCTGCTCCAAGCAAAGCTGTCTTGACCAAAAAACCAGCAATGGTCTTTGCAACGGAAACAAAGGAAAAGCTCGAATGCGTGTTCGTCGATTTCGAAACCAAAAGAGGAATTAGCATTCCTAAAAGGGATACTGCTGAACGCGGATTTGTTTTCGGAACGCCTGTCAGGCAAGTTAAGGGCAAGGAAGTAGGTATCGACATAATCCATCCCTATACGAAAGTGATCAAGGCACTGAAAGACTACAAGGCAACCAACTTTGTTACTGTTGTAGATTGGAAATCACCCTCACCGCTCAACGCCATGATCGCCAACCCTAAGGACGTTATCAAATCTGGGGCAGAAGTCGTATCGTTCGATCCGCTAACAGGCCAACTGGTGATCAGCAGAGAGTTCGATAATTTCACTAGTTTTAACATGTACGCTCAACCGGACCTGCCTGCAGTTGGCCCTTTAGGTGGAGGGCTTAATGCCGGAAATGCAAATGGCACGAGTGGGGGTTACGGTGAGACTGGCGGCGGTGGCATGGGCAGTCCAGGCATGGGCGGTGGCATGGGAATGCCGGGAAATTAATCGTCTTAGGCGAGCGACAGGCTGAAAACTACCTGCCAGAAGGATAGCAGGCACATTCCATGTGACGTCCGCTGCCCTACCTTTCCTGGATAATCGGTGTGTTGCTGTAGGACAAATTGAAAGCCCGTGTACATAAAATATTTCTTTCGCCAGCAGGCTTAGCTGGCGAATTTTATTTTGCCGCTCGCATTGCTCGGTTCGGCTCACAATCAAGTTGGATTTCGTTTATATTTCGTTGACCCTGGCAACAGTTTTTAAACGTGTGGTTCTCTCTGCCGCATGTGCATTCTCTCAATGCGGTCGATTTTTTATAGGATCGAACCAAATGATGTTTGTCCATTTCCAAAACCAGTTCATCGACCTCGTACTCATTTTCAAGTCGTATTAATGTCTATCCGCGTTGCAATTCATCACGAAACCAATTACCTATACGATCGTTTAGTCCATTTTGGACCGCAAGTGGTTCGGCTTCGGCCTGCCCCACACTGCCGAACCAGAATTGTAAGCTATTCGATGCGTGTGATCCCAATCGATCACTTCTGCAATTGGCAACAAGATCCGCAAGGGAACTATCAGGCCAGACTCGTCTTCCCGAAGCCCGCAAAGCGAATGTCAATCATCGTTGACTTGGTCGCCGATCTAACTGCGATCAATCCGTTTGATTTTTTTCTTGAGAGTTACGCTGACAATTTTCCATTCGAATACGAACCGCAATTAGGACACGAGCTCGCCGCTTATTTAGAGACGCTACCGCCAACAGAGCGCCTCGACAAGTGGGTCGCAAGTGTCGATCGAACTTCGAAGCCGACCATCGATGCAATCACGAGCCTTAATCAGCGATTGCAAGGTGAAATTCGTTACGAAATCCGAATGGAAGCGGGAGTGCAAAGCCCTGAAGAGACGCTGACTTTAAAGAGTGGATCATGTCGCGATTCGGCTTGGTTGTTAGTTCAAATCATGAGACGTCTTGGAATCGCGGCTCGCTTTGCTTCAGGATATTTGGTGCAACTCACTTCAGACCAAAAATCACTGGACGGACCAAGCGGTCCGGAGGCTGATTTCACGGACCTTCATGCATGGGCCGAGGTCTATTTGCCGGGCGCTGGTTGGGTAGGTCTCGATCCAACCAGTGGCTTGCTCTGCGGCGAGGGACATTTGCCTGTAGCCTGTACTCCAGAACCCTCGAGCGCAGCTCCCATTTCTGGTTTGGTAGACGAAGCGGAATGCGAATTTGATTTTTCAATGTCCGTGCAAAGGATGGTCGAGGACCCTCGTACCACCAAGCCCTACTCCGATGAACAATGGAAACGCATCGATGATTTGGGGAACCGGGTCGATACGCAATTGACCAAAGATGACGTGCGGCTGACCTTCGGCGGAGAACCGACGTTTGTTTCGATGGACGACATGGAGGGTGCGGAATGGAATTCAGAAGCGGTGGGACCGAAGAAGCGAGGCCTATCGGGAGAACTGATCAAACGCCTTAGGGATCGCTTCGCGCCAGGCGCTATGCTGCACTACGGTCAAGGCAAATGGTACCCAGGCGAGTCGTTGCCTCGTTGGGCTTTATCGTGCTTGTGGCGATTGGATGGTAATCCGATATGGCATGATGATAAATTGATTGCGGACGAAGATCACGATTACGGATATAATTTTACACATGCAAGACAGTTTGCAAATTCGCTCGCAATCCAATTGAACGTTGACCCTCGATGGATGGTACCCGCGTATGAAGATACGTATTACTATCTTTGGCGCGAGCAAAGGTTGCCGATCGATATCAATCCATGGGATCCAAAGCTTGCCGATCCAGAAGAGAGAAGTCGCTTGGCTCGCGTATTCAATCGTGGGCTAAATAGACCGACCGGTATTGTTTTGCCTTTGCGCCGACAATGGTGGCAAGGCAAGGCTAGTTGGCAGACAGGTCCGTGGCCGGTTCGGCCTGAGAAATTGTTCTTGTTGCCTGGCGATTCGGCAATCGGGCTTCGCCTGCCCATCGACACGTTGCCTGTGGGCAGCCAATCTCAAGGGCAACCAGTCTATCCAAGCGATCCGTTTTCATCGCGGCCACCATTGCCACCTGTGTTGCCTGTTGTACAGAACAAAAGCGATCTTGCTTTGCATTCGCAAAAAGCAATGGGTCCAACGTCCGTTCCGATTCAACTAGACGATCACCAACGATGGGCTGAAGAGCTGGCGAGATTGCAAGCCGCCGAACGACTTGACCCAAAGGCTGTCGTCCGAACGGCGCTTTGCATTGAGCCTCGCGAGGGTAGGCTTTATGTATTCATGCCACCTACCGAAACGCTCGAAGATTATTTGGATTTGGTGCGGGCCATTGAACAGACTGCGACTGACCTGCAGTTTCCAATTGTGCTCGAGGGGTATTTGCCGCCTCGCGATCATCGTTTGCAAATTATCAAGGTGACGCCAGACCCCGGTGTGATCGAGGTGAATGTCCATCCCGTGAAAAGCTGGACTGAGTTGGTCCACAATACCACGACGCTATACGCAGATGCTCGTCAGTGCAGGCTAGCCACAGAAAAATTCGACCTCGATGGAAAGCATACTGGAACCGGGGGTGGAAATCACGTCGTAATGGGTGGTCCGACGCCATGGGACAGTCCCTTCCTAAGAAGACCAGACGTTTTACGGAGTTTGATCTCGTTTTGGATAAACCATCCTTCGCTATCGTACTTCTTCAGCAATCGATTTATCGGTCCTACGAGTCAAGCTCCACGAGCCGACGAAGGACGTCGTGATGCGATCTACGAGCTGCAAACGGCCCTTGAGTTAATTCCAAAGCGAGGACAAGAATGCCCGCCTTGGTTGGTGGATCGATTGCTTCGCAATTTGCTCGTCGACCTAACAGGCAATACACATCGTTCAGAGTTTTGCATCGACAAAATGTACTCTCCGGACAGTTCCACCGGGCGGCTTGGCCTCGTAGAGTTGAGAGGTTTTGAAATGCCCCCTCACGCGCAGATGAGTTTGGCGACACAACTGCTGGTCCGATGTTTGGTCGCTCATTTCTGGCGAAACGAATACACACAACCGTTGAAGAGATGGGGGACGGATTTGCATGATCGGCACATGTTACCTCACTTCTTGTGGCGAGACTTGCGGGAGGTTTTGGGCTCACTGCAAGTGGATGGTTGGAATTGGGAAGACAATTGGTTTGCGCCGCATTTCGAATTTCGGTTTCCTGCGATTGGAAATGTGGAATACGATGGTGTATCCATTCAATTGCGCAACGCGATTGAACCTTGGTATGTCCTAGGGGAGGAGCCTGCAGGTGGTGCTACGGCTCGATACGTTGATTCAAGCGTAGAACGGTTAGAGGTCAAAGTGATTGGACTGAATTCAGACAGGCATCAATTGCTTTGTAATGGCATTCGAGTTCCTCTGCAGTTTGGGGGAGACCAAAGTACGCTGGTATCAGGCATACGTTACCGGGCTTGGGCACCAGTGTCCTGTCTTCATCCTACGATCCCGGTTAACACGCCCTTAGTATTCGATTTATGGGACATTCGAACAGGCCATTCCGTAGGCGGTTGCACATACCACGTGTCGCATCCAGGTGGCAGGAACTATGCAACATTTCCGGTGAACGCTTTGGAGGCCGAGGGTAGACGCAATGTTCGTTTCCTTCCTTTTGGCCACACGCCAGGCAACATCCTACCCAAGATGCCACGCGATAATCCTGAGTTCCCTTCAACGCTTGATCTGCGAAGAGAATCATTTCAATAGCGTCGCAATGGGCCTGACTCCCATGCGTACTTGTATTCCGAGCATTGCCGTGCCAAACTAGTCTGTTTAAAGTCCAGTCACCCGCCAACTTTGGAGTTCGTCCATGTCCCGCCCATCCAAGCCATTGCAAACACAGCGTCGTGAGTTTCTCGCTCGCTCGTCGGCGCTAACTCTAACCATTCCGTTTTGGGCCAGAACCGCCCATAGTTCGTCGGAAGGAAACGCAGGGAGATTGCGTCTTGCCAGTATCGGAGTCGGTGGAATGGGTGCCTCCGATTTGGGCTCTCTCAGTTCCCACGCCCAAGTGGATATTGTGGCCCTGTGCGATGTCGATGCAAATCGCTTAAAGTCCGCAGGCGAAAAACACCCGAAGGCAAAGCAATTCAGGGACTATCGAACGATGCTCGACGAAATGCATGATGAAGTCGACGCTGTTCAGGTTTCGACTCCCGATCATACGCATGCTCCAGCGGCATTGTCGGCAATGAGCCGTGGAAAGCACGTGTACTGCCAAAAACCGCTGACGCATGACGTGTCCGAGTCTCGGCAAATGCAATTGCTGGCACAACAAAAAAAACTGGTCACGCAGATGGGAACTCAAATCCACTCGCACATGGACTATCGAACAGCGGTATCGTTGATCCAAAGCGGCGTTATCGGTCAAGTCAAGGAAGTGCATTCCTGGAGTAGCAAGACATGGGGATACGAGGGCCCAGAACCAACGCAAAACGAAGTGCCGGCCAATTTGGACTGGAATCTGTGGTTAGGCACTGCACCCGAGCGGCCCTACTCTGAATCGCAATACCATCCAGCCAATTGGAGGCGCTGGTATGACTTCGGATGCGGGACGATGGGTGACATGGCTATCCATATTTTGGATCCGGTATTCTCCGCACTACAATTGGGTGCGCCATTCAAAATTGTTTCAAGCAGCCCAGAGCCTCCGAAGAAGTCTTATGGAATGAAGAATCAAACGCGTTTTACGTTTGGGCCATCGAAATTCACTTCGCAGAGCTTCGTTCTTACTTGGAGCGACGGGGGCTTGATGCCTGACACTTCTTCCTGGCCGAAGCAGTCGGGGAAAGATGGCAAGGAACGACAACTACCAGATCAAGGTTCGATGTTTGTAGGCGAAAAGGGATACGTCCTTTTGCCACATGTTGCACAGCCGATCCTGCTGCCTGAGTCCACTTTTGCCAATACCGAGGTTCAACGGCAGCCGAACGGTAACCATTACCATTTGTTTGTGGACGCATGTCTAGGGGGTGCTCCCACAACAGCCCACTTTGGTTACGCTGGCCCACTGACCGAAGCCGTTTTGTTAGGAGTGTTGGCAAACAGGTTTCCACAGCAGGAGCTGCTTTGGAATGCCGATGCTATGACCATTCCTAACCATGCAGTTGCAAATGCGTTGCTCCGCCGCAAGTATAGATCTGGTTTTGAGATCAACATCCCAAAGAGTTAAAGACACACTATAGTTGGCTGGACTGAGCAATCATGAAAATCCTAATGCCCATCGGCGATGCGACCGAAGCACTCGATACTTTCTACGCTTATTACCGGTTGCCTGAGGATGACTACGAGGTGGTGGTCGCTGGTCCTGATGCACGACTGTACCACACTGTCTTGCACGAAATTCCACCGAACCCGGACGTTCCCTGGGATATTACGCAAGAACGGCCAGGCTATCATCTGCGAGCTACAGTCGCATTTCGCGATTTACAAGCCGACGATTATGTCGGGGCGTTCATTTCGGGCGGTCGAGCACCCGAGTATCTGCGATACGACAAAGATCTACTGCGTGTAGTGCGAGCAATCTCCGAGGCGGGAAAGCCAATCGCCTGCCTGTGCCACGGAATCGAAATCCTCACTGCTGCCGACTGCATTCGCGGAAAACGAGTGACGACTGTCCCAAAATGTGCACTCGACGCCGAGCAGGGCGGGGCGATTTATACCGGTGAAAAATGCGTCGTGGATGGCATGCTTGTTACCGGACAGGGCTACCAAGACAATGCAGCCATCTTACGCGAATTTTTGCGATTGTTGAAGAATGCATTAGGCAGTGGGAAGTAGGCAACGCCCTATTGCCTATTGCCTACAACTGCCCGCAGATAGTCCGCAGTTTTTTGTGCGGATTCAGCCGGAGTTTCACCTTCGGTAGCCGATTGATGTACGGTGACAAAACCTTGGTAGTCCATGCGTTCAAGTCCCTGGAAGATCAAGGGGAAATCCAATCCTCCGGCAGCATGGATGGGAATAATGTCGAAAGCGACAGGGCCACGGCACCAAGTATCAAGCGTCACGGCACCGTCGGATCGAAGCACCTGATTCTGCAGATAGACATTAAAGATCCAAGGTGCAAGCCGCAGCATGGTTTCATGTCCGTAGTCTTGGCCGCACAACTCCAGATTCGCTGGCTCGTAGACGAGGCCGAAGTTATCGCGATCGATTCTCTGCAAGGCGTCTAAAATGGAATCAAACGTTTCAAATAGGCTCAACGTGTGGCATTGATGGACAAGCCGAATTCCCATGTCAGCAGCTTCATCCGCCGCTCGTTGCACCCATTCGATATCATCAACTCTTTTGATAGCAACGCGAACGAGCGGTGCCCCCAGTTCGGTAGCAAGTCGCAAATAGGGCCCAATATTTCGTAGCGCATTGGGCCCTCGCTCGTTGTTGTAAACGATATCAAAGTCGCCCGTCACCATACTAACCTTGAGGCCCGATTGGCTCACTCTCGCTAGTGCTGCTTTTACGGCTTCGGAGGTCGACTGAATTCCAACCTGCGATGCTCGCATGCAAACGGCAACGTAACCAGCCCGCGCGGTGATCGACAACACATCGTCAAGCGGGAGGATTGGTACCTCCTTGGACATGAAGCCTTCAGCGATTCGGACAGAAAGCGATAGTTTCATGGTGATGAATCCCAAGCATGTTGTTAGAAGTGATCGTGATTATTCGCATTTTGAACGGTCTGCTTTTAGCTGCGGCTCTTCATCACCACCCTCTACTAGGATAAAAATCAACCGCACATCCGATTTCATTGGCTTGCCCGTCGAAGTCGATCCAACAAGGCAACGCCGATACCCATATCATCCACTGCTTCGCAGCAAACGACATCGACATGGGATAAATCGGCTTTGCGAAAGAAATCGAAGAGTTTTGCGGCATACTCGGACACGTTGGAGCAAATAAGAATGGACCTGTAGCGAGCCGGGTTTCGAGGTGTGCTAATTCCGACGTAATCAACAGCGGACGTCGCTTCGATCGCTAGGGCAAACTCGGAATCCGTTGTTGCGGCGGAAACGACAATCACTCTGGCTGTCGGCTTGTAGTGCCTGTACTTAAGTCCCGGAGAGTTGACAGCATTTTCGTGTGAACTTGTCGCGCAAGGAGCATACGGCTCGATTTCGGGACAGACTTCCTGCAATTGCTCAAGTGAAACACCACCTGGTCGCAAGATTCGAGGAGGATTGGCAATCGCGTCGACTACCGTACTTTCAAGTCCGAATTGGGTTGGTTCGCCACAAACCAACCCCGCAATTAGACCGTCCAAGTCCTCCGCGACCGCCTGCCAAGTTGTCGCACTAGGGCGCCCCGACCGATTTGCGCTTGGCGCGGCAAGAGGGAATCCGGCATGGCGAATGAGTTCGAGTGCTATCGAATGGTTAGGTATTCGAACTGCCACCGTATCCAGCCCCGCACAGACATGCTCTGAAACTTCCGGTTGCTTTGGAAGAACAATCGTTAGAGGCCCGGGCCAAAATCGTTGCATCAAGAGATTGGCAACCGGCGGCACGTCGCGTGCAATCATCGATAGTTGTTCGAAATCGGCGACGTGTACGATGAGAGGATTGTCTGATGGACGTCCCTTAGCAACAAAGATTTTCTTGACTGCGGCAGCGTTCAATGCATTGGCGCCCAGACCGAAGACTGTCTCCGTTGGAAAAGCGACCAGCTCAGCGGCTTGAAGCAATTTCCCCGCAGACTCCAACTCAAGGTAGGAAAAGTATCTTGTCTTCATTTCGCACTTGCCCGCGTTGCGAATCGTTTAACCGGTGAAGCCGCGAAACAGCAATTGAAATTGACTCTAGCCCCCATTCAATGACTTACAGTTGACGGTCGGTGTTCGGCTAGCGAGGTCTAATTGTTTGGGTGATGATTTGTTTGGAAAACGACTAGCAAAAAAGAACCTTTCCCAAAGGTTTGCTCTTCGAAGACGTGTGTCATCGATCGGTACCGAACGCTGCTTTCCGCGACGAGTCTCCAAAACCAATAGGCCATCATTGACTTGCCGCACAATCCAATACTTGTCGACTTCGTACGAATACATTTCGCCGTGTGGGGATGGGGAAATGTTTTTCGCTCGTCGGCCTGGTGATAAACTGTGTTTTTTTGGGTATACACAATCCAATCGTTTGGACTGAGAGAGCCGATCATGCAGAATATTTCCTCATCCAAATGTTCGAAATCCTAAGCAATTGGTCTGTAATGCCACAAAATTAGCGATGCATTCAAGCGGGCGGTTGACCTGGATAAACGATCTGCATCCACTATTCTTTATTGCAAATCGTCTTGAATCCAGACCAGCTTTGGAAAGCGTTAGAGAATTCAAGAGAATAAGGATGTTTTTTTTGCTTAACTCGCTGAATCGGGCTAATCTGTGTCCAATGAAACCATCAGACCAATCGACGACCCTGTCAGCAAGACGCCGACCATTCCGCATTATTTTCGTGTGCTTGGGGAACATCTGTCGATCACCGGCCGCTCAAGGCGTGATGGAATCTTTAATCCGCGATAGTTCTCTGCAAACGCAGATCGACGTTGATTCTGCGGGAACTGCCAGTTATCACATTGGACGATTGCCGGACAACCGGATGCTTGCTGCTGCGGCCAGACGAGGATATCAATTGAAAAGCCTTGCCAAGGCGTTAACTAATAAGCACGTATGGGATAGGCATCTTGTATTTGCGATGGACCGTGAGAATGGGAGCATCCCGTTTTATGGCTAATGCTGTGAATCGCTGCGTATAGCTAGCAAACGCTTTTTTGTTTCTTCTTCCATTATACTGATTCCCAGTCAGTGCCATGTTGTGATGATTAGGTTTTCATCTCAACATGGAGGCTATTATGAGGGCTCTTCCGCAGAATTTGTGGGTGAAAAACGCTTGATATAGCTCCGCGTCAGCGCGTTGGATTTTTCGCATTACTCAAAAAACAAGCCGACATGCTCGAAAGAAGTCAAGGGCTACCGAAG
>CAMDKL010000167.1 GCA_945900945.1 Pirellula staleyi DSM 6068 | reverse complement strand
ACGCAAAAACCCACGGAAGAATTGGCACCGAATATGCCAAGCTCGGACAAATGCCCAAAGCTGTCGAACACTTAAAGGCAGTATCGAAGCACGATCCCAATGATGTCTTTGGTGTGAGTATGCTTGGATGGCTTGCGTATCTCGGAGGTCGCGACGAGGAAGCGATCGAATACTACTCGCAAGCGGAAGCCATTGAACCGCGCGAAGCAAAATTAAAATACCATATGGGATTGGTGCTAGCCCGACTGAAACGGCTGCCGGAGGCTCGAAACAAGTTCAAAGAGGCGCTTGAAATCGAACCTGATCGTCCGGATGCTCTTCAAGCCTTCATCTTTGTTGCGATCGAATCGGGGCAGCCCAAAGAGGCACTGCCTTATGCCGAACGGATCGTAAAAATGACCGGTTCGCAAGATGTCCACGCCCTGATGATGCTTGCGGACGTCTACCAGTCAGCCGATATGATCCCTCATGCGATTCAGGCGAATGAAATCGCGATGAAGCTCGCGCCGTCTCAGGATCCAGCCGCAGCTGCAAAAATCCTAACTTCACTTAGATCGCTACGAGGCAAGTAGTCGGATTACCGTATGTTGGTTCCTGCCACAGGAGGCCAATCATAAGTGAGACGCTAATATCAACCGCAATACGTTTGTCGCTGCATTCATTTGTCGACTCAAGTTCGTTGAGGGAATATTCGTGTTCTTATGCCAAGATCTCTTGGATGACTTTGGCACCTTCGACGCCGGTTAACTTGGCGTCCAGTCCTTGAAACTTAACACTAAATGCATCGTGTTGAATCCCGAGTTGATGCAGCATCGTAGCATGAAGATCGTGCACCGAACACACATTCTCTACTGCTGCATACCCAAGTTCGTCTGTGGCGCCATGCACGTGTCCTCGCCGAATACCAGCTCCTGCCAACCACATGGACATGGATTTGTTATGGTGATCGCGACCGATGGGGCCTTTATTTGCTTGCGACATAGGTGTTCGGCCAAACTCACCGGTCCATACGATCAAAGTATCATCCAACATGCCTTTCTCCTTGAGGTCATTGATGAGTGCGGCGCAGGCACGGTCCACTTCAGCGGCTCGCAGTGGCAGCTCTTGCTTGAGCAAACTATGGTGATCCCAGTCACGATGATAGAGTTGGATGAATCGTACGCCCCGTTCGGCAAGTCGACGAGCGAGTAAGCAATTGCTGGCGAATGATCCGTCGCCTGCTTGGCAACCGTAACGTTCGAGCGTTTTCGTAGGTTCACTACGAATATCCATGAGTTGTGGCACACTCGCTTGCATCTGAAAAGCCATTTCATACTGTGCAATGCGAGCCGCAATTTCCGGGTCTCCAACGAGCGAATCTTGAAGACGATTGAGTTTGTTGATTGCGATCACATCTGCATTCTGTTGATCGCGAGTAATTCCGGATGGATTGCCAAGATAGAGGACAGGATCTCCCTGTCCTCGGAGCTGAACTCCTTGATGGCGGCTGGGCAGAAAACCGCTGTTCCATTGACGTGCTGCGATGGGTTGCGGTGAACGTCCTTTGCCAGTCGAAACAAGCACAACGAAACCGGGTAGATCTTCGGATTCACTTCCCAGGCCGTACGTCACCCATGCACCCATGCTTGGTCGACCTGTAATTTGGGATCCCGTATTCATGAACATGTGTGCTGGATCATGATTGATGGCTTCTGTTGTCATCGATCGGACCAAGCAGATTTCGTCGACCACCGATCCAATATGAGGAAACAGCGAACTGATCTCCGTTTGGTTCTTTCCGAACTTTTCAAAGGAAAACTGCGGCCCCAAGCAAAAGAGCGCTTGACCCTGGAGCTGAGCAAGTTGCTGCCCTTTGGTCATGCTTTCGGGCATCGGCTGACCGTTCATTTCAGCAAGCTTCGGTTTGTAGTCAAACGTTTCGAATTGAGACGGGCCACCCGCCATCGAGAGCCAAATGACCCGCTTTGCTTTTTGCGGCAACGATCGTATTCCAGGCAAACCGGCTTCGGATGCGTTCAATAACGACGGACGCAACAATGAGGCCAGTGCTACGGTCCCGACCCCTTGCGTAATCTGTCCCAAAAACATTCGGCGATTTTCGGCGATGCTCGCTACAGTGTTAACGTTCATGCCGTTTGAGTTAGGTTGCATCACGATCTTGTTATCGTTTCGTGGAGATTGAGCAATACGCGAGCGATATGTGTCCAAGCCGCCAACTCGGACTTGTCAAGCGAATCAAGCGATGGAGTATTTCCAATCTTGATCAGGTCGTCTGCCCGTTTAACGTCCTTGCGGTAACCGTCCAAATGAGTGTTCAACAATTCGATCATCGTTTTCATTTCTTCTGCGCGGGGCGATCGTTGAAGCGATTGTTGCCACGCCCAGAAAAGCCTTTCTTCGGCTGACCCCAGACGTTGGCTCAGAATTCGTGCCGCGAAAACTCGAGCCGCTTCGACATAAGTCGGATCGTTCAAAAGAACGAGTGCTTGCTGAGGAATGTTGGACCGATTGCGTTCGGCACAGCATTCTTCGCGACTCGGAGCGTCGAACGCCAACAAGCTAGGATGCAAGAAGCTTCGCTGCCACCATGTATAAAGTCCGCGGCGATATTGGCTGCTATCTTTGTCGGCTACGTAGTCGCGAGTAGGGAAGTTAAGGTTCTCCCAGTAGCCATCTGGTTGATAGGGCTTCACGCTGGGGCCTCCAATTTTTGAGTCAAGCAATCCAGAGATCGCGAGTGCATTGTCCCGTATTAGTTCGGCATCGATTCGAAAGGCGCTTTGCCGAGCATGTTCTCGATTGTATGGGTCCGCTGTCAATTGTTCCGAAGTCGCCACGGATGTTTGACGGTAAGTTTCACTGGTGACGATCAACCGAACCATGTGTTTGAAATCCCAACCTGAGTCCATGAACTCACATGCCAACCAATCCAGCAGCGCCAAATTGGGAGGCATCTCGCCTTGTGCGCCAAGGTCATCGAGAACTTTACTGAGCCCAGTCTCGAAGCACTGCTGCCAAAGTCGATTCATGACTGTACGGGCGGTGAGTGGATTTTCACGCGAGATAAGCCACTGTGCAAGATCCAGTCTCGTTAGCTTGCGACCTGCAACGTCGGACTGGGGTAAATAGGTCGGAAACGCGGGTTCGACGATCTCGCCGCTTTCATCCATCCAATTTCCTCGCGGAAGAACTCGCACGGTTCGCTTGTTCGGAAGGCTTGCACTCACAAGGCAGGTGGTTTTTTGGTCAGCCGTGACAACGACCATTCCATCTTCACGTCGACCGACGATAGGTTCCTGAATATCGGCAAAGAAGGCTCCGAGTGCGTAAAAATCGCGTGTTTTCAAGGGATCGAATTTATGGTCGTGGCATTGGGCGCATCCCGTAGTCTGCCCCATCCAAGCCGCGCCGATCGCTCGCACGCGATCGGTCAACATCCTCGCTTCGTAATCCTTGGGCTGAGCGCCCCCCTCCTCGGTCGAAAGCAACAATCGATTGAACGCTGACCCAACGAGCGTTTCCTGCGATTTGTCTGGCATAAGATCGCCAGCAATTTGTTCGAGAGTAAATCGATCGAAGCGTTTATTGTCATTGAAGCTTTGGATGACCCAATCGCGGTACGGCCAAACGTTACGAGGATTGTCGCTGTGATAGCCGGCCGTGTCGGCGAATCGAACGACATCCAACCAGTGGATTGCCATGCGTTCGCCGAAGTGAGGATTCTGAAGGACGCGATCTACCAAAGAAAGGTACGTTGTATTGGCCTTGGCTGTATTGGACGTCACAGCCGAGACTGCTTCATTCTCGTCGCTACTGTCGTGCAAGAATTCTGCAACTTCCTCGGGTGTTGGTGGCAAGCCGAGTAGGTCGAAATAAAGGCGGCGGATCAAAGTTCTCCGATCGGCTTGAGCAGCTGACTGCAATCCCACCTCCATCCATCGTTTTCGAACCAATAAGTCTACGCCGTTTTGTCCAGCTGGTATGACTGTTTTAACCGGCTTTTCGTAGGCCCAGTGTTGCTGATATACGGCTCCTTGATCTATCCAAAGCTTCAATATTGATTTCTGTCGCGGTGAAAGTTTTTTATGGGAATCGGGCGGAGGCATCTGCTGATCGGCTTGGTCGGAAAAGACTCGCGCTACCAGTCCGTCCTGGTTTGGCTTATCGGAATCGAATGCAAAGCTCTTCAACGCGCTCTCACGCATGTCGAGTCTCAGTTCGGATTGCCGGTGGTTGGCATCCGGGCCGTGGCAAAGGAAACAGTTGTCTGAAAGAATAGGCCGTACATCGCGGTTGAATTGGATCGTGTCTGGAAGCGGCGATTCAGCGATCAGTGGTGCAGAAGGACCGTTAAGCAAGACCAAGGCAAAAAGTAGTCGCTGCGAGTTAGTTTGCATAATTACATCGCGATTCGTCGGGAGGTGGGTAAGGCAACGTTGCTTTCTGGGCCATGTGGGTCAGCGGCTCCGCCCGCTGACCTCTTCGTTCCCTGCGAACGGAGTCGCAGTGTCACGGTCATTTCAGTGTCATAGTCATTTCACTACTCCTGAACCCGTTGCCACGGAGCCAAGTGTTGTTTTGAATCCTCGCCATAGGTTTGCGAGACCACGAAACCGCTGGCTTGCGAAATATAGAATATTCGACCGTTCGAAACGACGGCCCCTAAACATTCGCGAGAATCGATTGCCGGGCCTGTCGATACGAGCTGGCTGTTCTTCGACAAGTCAATCATGTCCATATTAGCACCGAGGATATAGGAACCCGACATTGTAAATCGGCAACAAGCGTACTTGTGATCCACGCCGCCGACGACCGTTCCTTTGTCGCGATCGAATACATTGCCTCGCCCGCGCAGTGCGTTCGAAAAGATAAATTCCTTCCCAACGGTAACCACATTCAAAGCGGATGTGATTCTGTCGGACTGCCAAACCAGAGAGCCATCTCGCGCATCCAGACACCAAACGTAGCGATCTGTGGAAAGTTCCGTCGCTTGATTATTGCCGCCTATGTAGATGCGACCATCCCGGCCTGACAATGTGCATTTGGCTGTCACAAAATACTTGTTGGTCTGCCATATCGTTTCACCGGTCATAGGATCGAGACAAGCTGTGAGGCCATTGTTCTCAACGGGCAAACCGCGCCGCGCGCGATGACTGGCCGAGTATCCAAAGAACGTCGAGTAGAAAAGTTTTCCATCCAGCATGCAGAGTCCGCAATCATTTCCGCCACGTCCGAGAGCGGAAAAGTCTTTTTGCCAAACGACTTTGCCGGTATCGAGGTCCCAAGCCCAGAGCAATGGCCGATTGTCGCTTGGATAATAGGGGTTGTCGTTGGAGTAGATCCAGCTCATTACTTCTTTCCCGTCCGCTGGCTCGGGCGTTCCCTTGAAAGTGAACGGCTTCTCGGTTCCTTGATGTGCGTATTCACCTGAGCCGGAAGCATAGATTGCGAGATTGCCGTGTACCACGGGCGGAAACTGCCGACTCCAACTAGGCGAACCTGAGAACGGAACCTCCCAAAGCAAATCACCGGTTGCGGCATCCAAGCATCGCATCCGAGATTGCTTGATACCAGCCTGGGGCACCAACAGCTTTCCGTTGACATACAATGGCGAAGTAAAGGAAAGATAAACATCCGGCCAATAGCGACGCCATAGCATGCGGCCTGTGTCTTGCTCCACGGCGATGATTTGCCCCTCCGCTGTATGCGTGTACATGCGACCACCACCGCAAACCGGTAGATGTTTGACAGTACCCTCGAGCCGACGCGCCCAACGCATTCGCAACGGCGGAGCAAGCCCCTGGTCATTCGAATTCGTGCATCCAAAATCGCCGTAGTTCGTGTACCAATCGTATTTGGAATCGGCAAGCAAATTCGTTAACGGGCTGCGAACATCGCGAACTCGCAGGTCCTTGGTGGGTAGCGGAGCATTCCCGTTTTCACCAAATACGTAAAGATAGCCGTCTTCGGAAGCAACATAGACGCGTTGATTTGCGACGGCCAAAGGGGCGGAAATGGGGGAATGAAACGCGGTTGCGTATTCAGTAGTTTCACCTCCATCTAAAGAGATCCTACGGAGCTTTCCATCGAGTCCGCCGTACAGCACATAATCACGTGTGATCAAAGGTGGGGAGATGGCTGGGGCTGTGCAAAGGACTTCGGGCTGCTCTTTTCCCGCACGATGCCGGCAGAGCCCAAGTCCTTGTTCTGGCTTGACTCGATAGACGTCATCACCACGAATGCTGACAGACGCAAAGCCTAGCAGACCGGGCAAATGGATAGCCGTCTGTGTACCGCTGACGAATGCAGCCTGAACAGAATCGCCACCCAGTCTTAATTTTTCTACACGACCGGCGTTGTCGCGACGATGCCATTGCACGTACACATTTCCGTTGGCATCCGCGCTCTGTCCGAACGTCGCTGGATATTCCTCACCATCGTAAGCCGGAATCTGGCCTACGACTCGGAGTTTGGCCGACGAGCCTTGATCCTCAAGAAAAACAGTTCGACCACCGGCTGGCATGACGATCGTCTTGCCGATAAGACAAATATCGCGAGAGCATACGAAATGGTCTCGCCACGTGACCCGCTCCTTCCTCGTTTTTAACCAATCTTCCCCACTCCATCGGTCTCCATCGAAGCCGACAACCTCTTTTACAAAATCCCATTTCCAAACGACTTTTCCATTCGGCTCAACGGAAAATACTTGAGCACCGAGTGTGGCAAAGTAAACTCGGTCGCCACCAACCGCAGGGCTTGAAAAGATGGCGTCGTGGCAGTCGAGTTCGGTTATGACCTTGCCTGTGTCTCGCTCGAGTACGTAGTAATAGCCAGCCATGGTTCCGAAATGCAAATAGGGTCCTATGATCGCAGGCGAAGAAACATTGTTGCAATTGCCTGCACCTCCACGCGAACGAAACTGCCACTTGGTTGTCAGTTTCTCGGCATCTATAGCAGATACCACTCCCGAACCATCGACAACATAAACGACACCATTAGCAATCGCTGGGGCGGTGTAGATCGCATCTGTCAGCGGGACCGAACCCACTAAACCCAAGCGGGTCGGAAGGATGGCTTCTGGCGCATTGCCCGATCGAAGTGAGTCTCCTTGCAACTGCAACCATTGGTCATCGTCAAAAGTGAAAGTCGCGACAAGTGCGAAAAAAAGACAGAAACAGTGATTCATATTTTGCTCCTGGGAACGGTCGGCTGTACGATGCAGCCTGTGAATTGACGAGCGGTAAAGACCATCAGTTAGTATACTGGCTTCGGAATTCAATTGGGGTCTCATCGCCGAGACTCGCTTCGGAACTAGTGCTCTATCATGCTTAAGAACAGGGTTTCCGTTCACGGTTTTTGATTTGGTAGTGCATTCGTTTAGCGGGATTTGGTCGCGCCCCTGAAAGCAACTTTCGGATCGATTCGAGATTCTTCTGTTCGACAAACAAGCTCATCGCTCGAAAAATGCAGCCTGTGGCGATGACGTGCCGATTCTTGGCTGGCGAGTGAAAAAGCACTTTGCCATCAATGAACTCGACTTTTTGATCCGGTGTCATTTCCGCGTAGAATCGCGATCGAATTTGCTGCTCTCTCGCGACCTGTAGCTGCAATTCCTTTACGATCCGTGGCAACAACGGCGAATGACGTATCGGTTCAATCAGCTGATCCACGGTCATAGTAAAGGACACCGAGTTTGGAAAACGAATAGAGCACTCAACTATTGTAATCCTCCGGATGGATCGGGGATATCTCCAAATTCTTTTGCATTTCAAGTTCGTTGGAACGCTGATTTATTGCAAAACGGAAACTGCGAGATTCCGATGGATCTAGTATCGCCATTGCAGACCGTAGTCGAGGCTTTGCAGCGAGTAGTTGCTCTCTAGCAGTGCGAACCTGGGAGTGCTTGCGCCTGTTGGCGGGCTACTCAAATTGGAGGCTAGTTGCGGATCCAACTGGTCTGCAACTCTCGCTACTTTCGGAAGCCCCAGGTACGAATACCCGACCGTCGCCTCAAGGCGTCGCGTTAGTCGATAGCCAACGGTTATGTTTGTCTCCGGTGAAACAATAAATGTGCTCATGACGTAGTTGCCATCATTGGTGTTTCTCGCCAACAAACCATTTGCCGATGTGGTCGTGCTGCTTGGATTGCCTGGTACGGTAATGGTTGACGATCCATTGATACCTACGCTACGCTCCATGTTGCCAAATCCTAACTTGACCATGCCGGACAAGCTCCAGCATTGCTCTCGCAGAATACCGCTCAGTCCCAAGGCCATTCCGTTAAAGCGATTGGTTGTCCTGAAACTATCGGTTAGTTGCGAAATGGTTCCGACGGGTGCAGGGGTGTTGACAAGCGCAGTGGTCGTCGAATTGATTAACAACGAGTCTGCCAATCTCGCAGTTTGGTAACCGGCTAAGAACTCGATGCGTCCAGCACAATCGCGAAGGATTAGTTTGCGAAATAGTATGTCGCCGCCATACATGTCGCTTGAAATATTCGCGTTCAACGATCCAGAAGTGCTGTTCGGATAGTTCACAGCAATCGTCGCTTGAGCATTGTTGGCCGTGCTGAAAAACGGCCGCATCACGACGGGTTCGGAAGTTGGGGTGCTATTGTACGAAAGGGAATTACTGCTAACGTCGAAAAAGCGAATCAGGAGACCATGAGATCGACAGTCGTCGAAGTAGGAACCGAGTTCGCCGCGAATTCCTTGGATCGATTCGCCAAGAACTTCCGAACCACCGAATAAATTTTTCGTACCGGCTTGGCCGATTAAACCATCGGTAGCGGGATCGTTAGCGGGTCTGGTCGTTGTTACCAATTGAGGCAAATTCTGCCCATCGGGCCAAAACGTTGCGGCTTCGATACGGAATTGCATGCGGCGAAGCAAACTACCAACGAACCTTGGCGGCTGTATAAGCAACCCGACCGATTCGCATCCTGTCATACAAGGTTGGCAGGTTGAGCCAAGCACCAGTGCGCTGGGGTCGTGAATGTCTTCGCTGAGTCCAAAAGATTCGCTGTCGACTTCGTTGTCTTCAATAACTTGGCTTGACGTTTGGTTGTGAAGAGCGGCGACTGGACCGTGAGAATGAGCGATCCCAGCTTGGCAATTTTTGCAGCCTGCTTGCACAACTCGGCTTGATGGTGTGATAGCAACGGACGGTTCGCTTGGACTGTAGAATTCGCGATCCGTGCTCCGACCCGTTCGAAGCTGGGCAAAGGCTGGGGGACCGTAAGCGAGGTTAATAACCGCGAACAAGCCAACGCCTAGTCCCATCTTCAAAGCCGTCCTAAATGCTTGACGGCGAAATTCGCTGATGCCTCTAATAGCCATGGTATTCCCCCCAACAACTCTGAACTTAACGATAACGCCGAGTTTGACGCCTGCGCACTTTACTAAGCATTTGATCGGAAGTTCTAGCTACGGAAGTTGAGCAAAGATGGCAGGATTTAAGGGCTGATCGCTCGTAAATTGATAGCAATAAGACTGATGGAGTTAGCAGGATATGCAAACTAACAGATGTGGCGAAACAATTGCAATGAAGTAATGAACGTCTGCCGATGGTAGAAAAGAGTCGTCTTGAATGGATTTTTGGATCAAGTCAACGGTTGATGGTTGCCGACTGCGTTTTCGAAATCGGATCGCTTTGATCTGCGGTAAAAGGAATTACAACATGCGACGAACTTTCGTGACTCTGTCGATTTCTGTGTTGACGTTTAGCTTGGTCGGGTGTGCCGACATGAGGCATAGGGCAGGGGTCGATTTCGCTCGCAACGTCGCGTGGCCGCAGCCATTTCGTGGTGCGGATTCCCTGTCCGTTGTTGCACCGTTTGAGGTAATGCGAGACAACGGCTGGAGAGAAAACAACACTCTCGGAACAACATTGTTCTCGACAGAGAACGCTTTGAGTGAGGCTGGAGCGATCAAGGTTCAGTGGATAGTCACACAGGCACCACAAAACCATCGCATCGTTTATGTTAAATCAGGTACCACAGAACTGGAAACCAGTGCGCGTATCGAAAGTGTGCAATTGGCAGTTTCTCAAATCATTCCTAGTGGTCCGCTGCCGCAGATACTGGTTACCGACATCGAACCAGCGACATCCTCGGGAGCTTATCAAACCTTGGTACATCGAGCTTTGATCAAAACAACTCCGACACCTAGGTTGTCAAAGTTCTCAGGTATCAACGCGCCTTCGCAACAAACCGTTGCTCCAAACGCGGCTAACGCTAACTAGCAATTCGAATTGCTCGGATGGTTCACTGGGTGTTTATCGATAATGCTTGCGATGGCTTGTCTCAAGCGTTTTTGCGGGAACCAACTCACAACGCCAAGATTGTCCCACAATTACCAAATGCCACTAATCGAAATTCTTTCGTCTACTGGAACGCATTCGCGACATCCGATCCAGCGAAAGACGCTTCTACCAAAAAGTGCTCGACATCGACGCTACCACAGAAAATGGAAAATGGAAAATGGAAAATGGACCACTCGCCCAAACTCCGTCAAATCGCGAATTCGACCTTTGCCAATCATTTTGATCATGGCCTTGAAGTCGAAATGAACTTTACGTTCGACTGCAACGCATTTTTCAACTATCTTCTGAATATCATTCAAAATTTCAAGCTGTTCGGTCTTATTCGAATCGTAATCGCGTCTACGCGAGTTCCCGAAGAACTCGCATGTTGATAGCATCCCATTCTTCGTCATCGGCGTTTGTTCCTTTTTCTGTTTCCAGGTACATCGGTAATGTCTTGAGCGTTTTGTGCTTCAAGACACGTTGAAATCCTTCGAGTCCAATCGTCCCAAGGCCAATGTGTTCGTGGCGATCCACGCGGGAACCGCAGTCCTTTTTGCTATCGTTCAAATGCAAAGCGCGAATCGCACCAAGCACGCTGTGTTTTTTGGCGTCTTTCTCCCAAGACTTGAACCCTTCTGCGGTCGAAAAGTCGAAACCAGCAGCGTGTGCATGGCAGGTGTCCAAGCAAACTCCTACCATCAAGTTTTCGCCGGTTCGTTCTAATAACCAACCTAGCTGTTCCATATTCCATCCGAGATTCGATCCTTGGCCGGCTGTATTCTCCAGCAGCAGCCACGCAGACTTGGGTGCAACTCGGCCATGGATTTCACAAATGGCCTTAGCGATGCGTTCAAGCCCAGCTTCAGGGGTAGATTCAACAAATGACCCCGGATGCATAACGACTCCGTCAAGACCTAACAGTTCAGCTCTTTGCCATTCGATCACCATCGAATCTATCGATTTTTGCCACAGCTCGTCTTTGGGAGAAGCGAGGTTGATCAAATACGAAGCGTGAGCGAGAGGACGAGAAACACCCGTGCGTTTTAAGGCTTCTCTAAATAGCGAGCAATCGCTCTCGGTGATCGGTTTTGCGGCCCACTGGTTATTGTTCTTGGTTAAAACCTGGACAGGTTTGCAAGGCCATTGTTGTGGTGGCTGCGTGAATATCTGGACTACATCGCAGCCTAGATCCGCAGCGCGATCAACAGCTTTGTGTAAACCACCTGCAATGCTCATATGAGCGCCTAAAAGAACTGACATTGTACCCTCTCTGTTGGTGAAATCTCGGAATTTCGGTTTTTCCGCAAACGAAGAAATAGCGTTTTTTTCGTATATCGTTTGATGCAGTTGAGCGGCATTCGCGTTTGTCGAATGAGATTCACCATCACACGGAGAATGATAATGGAAACGATATTAATGGAGGTTGCGGAGGCAATCGAAAAAGCGACGGGTCTAAAACGAAGCTCCGCGACCATGCAGCGTTGGTACACGAAAGGAGTGTACGGCGTAAAGCTCGAAACTGAAGCCTTTGGACGCAAGCCGTTATGCAGCGTCGAGAAGGTGAGAGAGTTTATGCGTGCATGTTCTGCAGCGCGCATCGCACGTCTAGCGGAGAAGGCTAAATGAGCGTCGACATCGACGAGTCGGCAAATGCATTAGCGTCGGGTGTCGATTTAAGCGGCTCTGCTTTGGAGAAGCTGGCAGCGATGTTACTGGACATCGAAAAGCGTCAAGCATCTAAGTCAGACACCAAATTGCCAGTTAACAAATGCTAACTCGTTAAAAAAAAACACCCAGGCGGCAAACCTGGGCGTTCTCTTAAATCTTATCCTGACGAAAGGACACACACATTATGGCACAGGCAGCCACAAATTCAAGCTATCGGATTCTTCCCGCAATCGCACGCCGACCCGCACCAGGCGAGCCAGGAACGCTAAGGCAAGAGCTACTTGCGATCAACATGTATTTGGACCTGCAAGCCGAAGAACGACGCACAGGCACAGCGGCGACGCGGTTGAGAACCGTTTGCCATGCGTTGGCGACCAATCAGCCAATTCCGTTGGCGGTGACGATTGGCGGTGCCAAGTGAACTACCCGACCGACCGTCAATCGTGCGGCTTCTCGATTCGCTACATCAAGTGGCTTATACAATCGGGTGCCGTCAATGAGATTGGACCAGACGCATTCGCATTGTTAGTGGCTGTCGTGATGACAGAGGACGAGACCTTCTACCAAAGAGCACCAAACTTCTTCAATGACCAACTGATTTTACGTTGTGGCTTCGGCTCCGAGCCAGCAATGATGCGAGCAAGGGACCGAGCTGTTGACGCGGGTTTGCTAACCTACAAATCAGGTGCAAAGCGACGTGCAGGTGTCTATTTTGTCTCAGGATACGCAAACGAAACGTTAGCGAATCCAGAACGAACCGTTAGCGAATCCATAACGAACCGTTTGCCCACCATACCCATACCCTTACCCATACCTAAAAACAAACGTCCGAAGCGAGCTATCGGACAACCTCTCTTTTCAAAAGAGGACAGTACAACCGCTCAGTGGATGTTCGGACTCATTCAGGACATGCACCCCGATCACACGCCTCCAAGCTTCGACAAGTGGGCCGATGAGATCCGATTGATCCGAGAGCGAGACAAGCGGAACGACTCCCAGATCCGAAGTTTGTTCCAGGCCGCCAATGGCGATTCGTTCTGGAAAAAAAACATTTTATCTCCGTCCAAACTCCGAGAAAAATGGGACGAACTAACTATCAAACTCGGAAAGCAAGTCCGCTCCGCTCCGTCGTCCGCTCCATCGGAACCAAAGTTGGCTCCGCATGAAATTACTGCACTCCGTATCCAACAAAACCGGGAAGCCAGAAAGGCACAAGCTTCATGATCGACATAGGCGAAACTCGACAAACTTGTGAGGAGGCGATTGTTTCCTACGGATTC
>CAMDKL010000166.1 GCA_945900945.1 Pirellula staleyi DSM 6068 | reverse complement strand
CGTGTTGATTTCCTTCATTCCATTTTTTCTGCAACGATGACCAGCATCGCTCGATTGGATGGTATTTGCTGTGATACGGTGGATAGTAAACTAGTCGAATCTCTAAATTGCGGGCCGCATCGAGGTTTTCAAAAATGGGAGTCGTGTTCCCCGTCTTTTTCAATGGTTTTCCTTTCTGAATCCGCTTTAGCCGATAGTTCATGCGGTTAAGAATATCGCGAAGGGTTCGTTCGCTTGGTAGTCGTTCGTCGGTGTAGCCCATCCTACTCAACGCACTTCGCACGTCGGCGGCAGAGAAATTCGTATAGAGCCTGGTGAGTACGAGTACGAATGCTCGTCAAATCGAACTGCCCATTTCAGGTAGTTTTCAGGCCGCCGCTCGCCTAAGCAAATCAACGCACCACTTGTGCAAATGAATGCTCTGATGGGTTTGCTGAGCGACGTTTTGATGGAGAGGATCTTCAGCTTGGAGTTGGATAGCCAAGAGGCACAGTTGGCCGCTAGAGCTTTTGGCAAACTACTCTGGATCCAAAACGACTTGATCAACCGGCATTACTCTGGCGTTCCCAATAACGAACCGTCGACGCCCAGCCAACCTACACCTGCGTCATGGAGATAGTCAGTTGATTTCGCTTTCAGGGCGCTTTGTCAAATGGAGCTGCAAGTAGTTTGCGCGTTCGATGTTTCGATCCGTGACACTTAGTTTGTGGCCGCATAGTTTTTGAAGATGTGCGGGTTGCGTATGTATGAAAAGTTTGTTCACGGTTGGTATCTTGACGTCGTCGATCAAGCCCAGATTCACTCCCATTCGAACTTTGCTCAAATAGTGCATCGTCTCTTCGCTGCTGATCTTCTTGGCAGTACAGAGAATTCCGAGTGCTCGGCTCACATTGTCGTGCAGATCTTGGCGACTTTCGTTGACGAGAAACTCACGGGCTTTTCGTTCGTAGTCGATTAACCGAGGAACCACTTCACGCACTTTTGCAACGAGTGCCAATTCGTTCTTGCCAAGGGTCGTTTGGTTGCTGATCTGGTAGAAATCGCCCATGAATTGGGATCCTTCGCCGAACAGTCCACGCACTGCCACATTGATCTTGTTGAGAGCTCGAAACACCTTGTCGATCTGTTTGGTTGCAACGAGGGCTGGCAGATGCAGCATGACGCTGACTCTTAATCCGGTCCCAACATTCGTCGGACACGCGGTCAAGTATCCCAGTCGTTTGTTGTAGGAGTAGATCAGTTTGCTCTCGAGTTGATTGTCGAGTTGATCCATGCGTTGCCATGCCGACTCGAGGTCCAGACCACTTTGCATGACTTGGAGTCGCAGGTGATCTTCCTCATTAACCATGATGCTAAAGCGTTCATTGGGGTCGAGAATGACAGCTCGTGCTCCCTGGCTTTCGCTCAGCTCGTGGCTAATCAATTGCCGTTCCATCAGAAATTGGCGATCCAAATCACCAAGCTTTGCGACGTCGACATATTCAGCATCGGAAGACAAAGGGAGCGAATCGAGTGCGTGGTGAACCGATGTGGCGATCGCGATACGGTCTTTGGGCGTGCATTTGCGAATGAATGGGAAATCAGAGAGATTGCGAGCCAAGCGAATTCGGCTGCTCATCACGATGTCCGATTCAGGCCCTTGGCCTCGCATCCATTCGCTGCTTTGGTTTGCTAGTTCCTCAAGTTTCACGGTCGATGTTTTCGTTGGAGTTTTGGCAAAATCAGCCGAAACGCGTTAACGTACGGTTTTCCATTAAGTTATCATGGCGGAAACAGCTGGTTAACGCCATCCGGCAAACGAGTGAACGGTTTTGGCGAATATCATACGATGGGCGTCTCCGACTGGAAATCATCGTCTAGTTCTTCGGGCTCATGTTCGATCCATGAGGATTCGTCGCCCGTTTCTACCTCAGTTATCTTATCGCGCAGTCGGCTGGCCGTTTCGTAATCTTCTTTCCCTATTGCATCTTTCATTTCAACTTTGAGCTGCATCAGGCGATGTTGTCGCTCTGGAGAACCGCTTCGATTCGTCGGTTCCTTTCCCATATGTTGCAACGCACCGTGAATATTGACGAGCAATGGCTCCAAATCATCCTCGAACGCAATGTAATCGTAACCGCAGCCCAGGCGACCACCTTTGCGAAAATCGGCAAAAGTAATGCCGCATATAGGACAAGTTTTTTTGTCAGCGGTCGCAAGCTCCTCCGCAGCTTTTTCGATTTTCAGTTGTTTGGCCAGCATGCTAGAGAGCGCCGAGGCTGGCGTAGCGGTCCCCTCGTTGGACAAAAAAGTCCTCGCGTGTTCCTCACAAAGGTGAAGAACGCTTGGGCCGTTCGGGTCGGTAAGCTCAGTGATATGGAATGTCGCTGGTTTTTCGCAGTGCTGGCACTTCATCTTGGATTCTCTCGCGTGCTGGGTCGCGGTAAACTACTTCACTGGTAGTATAGGCATCGCGGGCCGATCCGGCGATGCGGTTAGGGCAATGATTCTCTTGCGATTGAAAGCTAACTCCTTAGGATGAGCGCATTTCCTAGTTTTGAAAAATACCAGTCTTTGGCCCGCGAATTCGATTTAGTGCCTGTATATAGGCGGCTTTTGAGCGATCATTTGACTCCGGTCTCAGCCTTTCGACTGCTTGACGATGGGCATAGCCCCGCTTGCCTTTTTGAAAGCGTCATCGGTGGGGAAAAAATCGGCAGATACAGTTTTATTGCAATCGGACCTCGATCCCGCGTGGTAGCCTTTCGAAACAAAGTAGAATGGCACCATCATGGCGAAATAACCAGCCAAAGCGTTGCCGACCCATTAGCTTTTTTACGCGAAAAACTCGGCAACTTGTCCGTCGCGTCTTTGCCTGATTTGCCACCCTTCGTGGGAGGCGCTATTGGTTACGCAGCCTACGATGTTGTTCGCTATGTTGAAAAACTTCCAAACGCACCTCCGGATGATCGCAATTTGCCGGATTTGGATTTCGGTTTCTACGATTTGATGGTCGTTTTCGATAACGTCAACAAAACGGTCATGGTCCTCAATCTGGTTCCAAGGTCCGCTCGCGGCGACGACAACGCAACCTACGGCGATGCCGTCCGACGCATCAACGAAGTTACCGACAGAATCAGTCAGTCGATTCCAGCAATTCCTGCTGCAGATATCGCGATTGGCCTGGCACCGACGCTTCAACCAAAATCCAACTTCACCCAAACGGAGTTTGAATCGGCTGTCCTAAAATGTCGCGAGTACATCCAGGCAGGCGATATATTCCAGGTTGTATTGAGTCAACGCTTTGAAATCGAAAGTGATTGCGAGCCCTTGGAAGTCTATCGCTCGCTGCGTGTGATCAACCCCAGTCCGTTCATGTTCCTGGTCCGAACGCCCCTATGCACACTCGTTGGTAGTAGTCCCGAAGTAATGTCGCGAGTTGTGGATCGCGTTGCCACCGTTCGTCCATTGGCTGGCACCCGACCACGTGGAAAGACTCCAGCCGAAGACGAACATCTTGCTAGCGAATTGCTGGCCGACCCCAAGGAACGTGCGGAACATGTGATGTTGGTGGACTTAGGGCGAAACGACATTGGTCGCGTCGCGAAATTTGGTTCGGTACGATTGAGCGATTTAATGGTTGTCGAGCACTATTCGCACGTCATGCACATTTCATCGAATGTGACGGGTATTCTGCGCGACGACATGGACGCGATGGATGCATTTAAGGCGTGTTTGCCTGCTGGGACAGTGAGCGGTGCTCCAAAAGTGCGGGCGATGGAGATCATCGACGAACTCGAGCCAACCCGGCGTGGGCCTTATGCTGGAGCAGTCGGTTACTTCGATTACCGAGGAAACATGGACACCTGCATTACCCTTCGTACGATGGTCATGTGCGGAGGCAAGATCTACATTCAAGCCGGCGCAGGTCTAGTCGCCGATAGCGACCCCACGAGCGAATATCAAGAAACCGTCAATAAAGCCAAAGCACTCATTAGTGCAGTCGAAGCGACCATGACACGGCTGTCGTAGTGCAGGCTACCAGGGGTGCCTACGTCCTTTCCGTCACTACCGAAACTCCCTTTATCAAGGTCTGGTAAATCACGCAGTAGCGTTCTGTAAGATGGACGAGTTTGTCCAATGTGGCAGCTTCGGCACGCGAGTCGATCTGGAACGTGAGTCGTATTGCGGTCAAACCGACCGGTGCGGCGCGGTCGATTCCTAGAGTGCCTCGGAAGTCCATTTCCCCCTCGGCTTGAATATTGCACGAGCGGATTTCGATACCCATGTTCGTTGCAACAGCGGAAAGGGTAACACCGGCACATGCCACAAGTGACTCCAAAAGCAATTCTGCAGAGCAAGCGTCGGCATCGGTGCCCCCGGCGGCGGGATGCAGTCCGGATCGGACAATGCCTGCATGCGATTGAATCGAGCAATGCTGGTTGGGCACATCTACGATCCCGGAGGATCGGATCGTAACGGACGCCGATGCGGGGTCGGTCCGGTATTTGTCCTTGATGGGTGCCTGAACGGCCTTCAATTGGTCAAGATTCATTGGTTTTGTTACTTTCTGAGATCAGCTGGCGGGCCTCGATCGATCGGCTAAGCATCTTATCGGAGTTTCGAGTCCAACGCCGAGGATCGTCGAAACTCTAGTTAATTTCGTGCTTTAGACAAGATTGGAGGCAAACGAGCTGTTTTTGCCTTGTGGGGCGTGCCGACCCTCGCTAAAATCTGCGGCCTTCCCAAAAAATCACACTGGTCATCCTTAGGAGTATACGTTTTTATGACTCTCGACAAGAGCTTGAAGGTCCGCGCTGGGGCGATCAAGAGCCGGAACGTAATGACCCGCGCTGAACGGGTTAAACGCTTGCAAGATCTAGATAAATGGTCCGACAGCAGCGTTGTTCTCGGTATGGCCAAAGTTCGCGTCCCCAAGATCTCCTTGAAGAAAAAGAAGAAGGTCAAGAAAGAGGACGAAGTCGACGACAAGAAGAAAAAGAAAAAGTAGAGTAGCTGGCCAGGAAGGTAGGCAGGAAAATCAACCTTCTAAACCTCCTTTAGAATATCCAAAAAGCGGTCCGCATGGCCCGCTTTTTTTATTTCCTGTGCCAAAGGTTCAATCCGCTACAAACAGTAAAACCGGCTCATTTGATTCCAAAACCCACTTGCGACTAATTCTTTGGCGCAAAATCTTTCGCCTGGGTTGGCATCTCCGGTTTCGTAGGGAAGGCTGTTGGTATCAGATTTCGCGTCAACCGCCATCAGGGAATGATGGCACTGGATCACGTCTCGTATAGACATGACAGCCAGCAAGTTCACGGCGCGGTTTATTAAAACTTTTGTTTTGGAGTTAGTAAAATGCGTCGATTGATCGTTACTTTAACTGTTGTTGTTTGTGCTGCATTCTCGTCCTCGAGCGCTTCAGCCGGTTTGTTCTGTAAGAAGAACGACTGCTGCAATCCAGCTCCAGCTTGCTGCGAAGCGCCAGCCCCAACCTGCTGCGAGCCAGCTCCTTGCTGCCGACCAAAGCTTAATCTCGGATGCAAAATCAAAGGCATCATGAGCAAGTTGCAAAGCAACAAGTGCTGTGAGCCAGCTCCAAGCTGCTGTACAGCACCTTGTGCAGCTCCAGCACCTTGTGCAGCTCCAGCGCCTTGTGCAGCTCCAGCACCAAGCTGCGGTTGCGAAGCTCCAGCATGCAAACCAGCTTGCGGACATCGCATCCACGCTATGATCGCTAGACTAAACAGCAGGAAGTGCTGTGCACCAGCTCCAAGCTGCGGTTGCGAAGCTCCAGCTCCAAGCTGTGGATGCAACTAAGCTTCAACCTGGAAGCTTGTTTAAGCAAATATTATTGATTCGACGCTTGGTGCGAGAATCGCTTGACGGCTGCGACTAACCTCGCGGCCGTTTTTGCTTTGGTGACGCGTCAGATCCGTTATATTGTCGAGTTGCCAAAACCCGCAATTCGACGGTAGACCGACTGCATGAAACGATTGCCTGAAAACCCAAGTCCGATCGAACGATTCCCGATCCCTTGGTCCGACGCATTGCCTGCCTTTCTTGGCTCAATTTCGTTTCGACTTGACTTTTGCAGTCGCAATTCAGTGCCACAAGAGTGGCTTGGAATCGTCTCTTCACATAACAGCAAACATGGATATGCAAGCCAGGATTGGCAAGAATCGTTAATGTCTGCTTTGCGTCTCGCACACACTCAGGGATGGGGCGTACTATGTGCAAACGATGCCCCCTATTCGGAAGTCGTCATTCATGCGTGCAGTCGCTTACATGTTCCAATTCGAGTTATCCGGATTGCGAACAGGTCGGAACCCATTCTGCATTCTAATCAGCAGTCGCCCGGCGAAAGTAACTCATGCGATTACGGAACTTTGTGGATAGTCGGCGCGGGAGAAAACACGAACGACAAAATACGGATCCACGATATGGCTTCCGTGTTTCTAACCAACCATCTCTTTGTCATTGAACTGCTCGAGGGTGGGAAAATCGCTCAATTGTTGGAAAAGCGACTAGGCTGCCGGGACATTCCGGCGGGGACGACCTACCTGTCACTTCCAACGAGCTACGCATCAAAATCCCGCCAATCGAAGCCTGCGGACTGGTTAGACCGTGGGGCAATAGGTTGGCTGAACACCAGGAACTCCGACACGTCGGTTCATAGGTTCGTTACAGACGCTTCAAACTTTGAATGTAAAACATCAGTGCACACACCCTATGACGGAACGCACTTACCTATTTTCCTGATTCGGTTATTGGGAACAAGAGCTTCGAAATATCTCGTTCACTGTACACGATCCCGACGTGGTCCATGGCCAGACCAATCCACTCGTCAGTTTCACGATGATCTGATGCAAAATCCATGGAAAGCGCAGCCGACAGTGCTTGAAACACTGCAAAGAATCCTCAAGCAACAGCGATTGATTGCGACCAATAACTTTCGTCGAGGGAATACAGACACCGTTTGCTTTTCGAGCAACGAGATCAATGAGTTGCTTTCGATGCGGAAATTTCAGTCTCACCTAGCACGATGGGATTGGGAGCCCTACGGCATCATGATTGACCGTGATTGGCTCGAAAAGAACGGTGCCAAGCAGGTTTCCTATATCGACCGGATGACGGCCAAGCAGACGAGTGACGACGCGTTGGCTTTTTGCCAAGTATTGTCTAACGAAACCCATTCGAAGGATTGGCGAAAAGAACAAGAATGGCGGATCGCGGGCGATGTACGGCTAAGCCGAGTGCCGTTCTCCAAAGCGATCGTTTTTGTTCCGACATTAGCTGACGCAAAAACAATACAACCGTTATCACGCTGGCCCATTGCGGTAATCTGTCCCGGGGCTAACTAGTGTCTGGTTGCTATCGGGACAATTGTTGACACAGGTAGTCGATGCCAAGTACACTAGTACGTTTCCAGCAGGACAATTCCTAGCCTTGTCCATTTAAGAACGGATAAACAACATCGCCGGCTCGAGCCACATCGTGTCGGCGTTTGTTTATTTTGATCGTTGGTTTTTCAGGATGAAAATTTTTCGCACAATTGTTTATTTGCTGATCGGGACCATTTCTCGACAGATCCGAACCGATAGGAAGTGATTTGAACGAAACTAAAGAAGCAATCGCGAAAGCCGACACGCTCATCGAAGCGATGGGGTGGATTCGCAAATTTCGAGGCAAAACAACGGTCATCAAGCTTGGCGGTTCCCTCATGGCGAATCCAGATGCGATGCAGCATACCCTGATGGACATTATTTTCATGGAAACCGTTGGAATGCGTCCGGTGGTCGTTCATGGCGGGGGGCCTTCGATCAACAAGGCCATGGAAGCTGCGGCAATTGAACCTGTTTGGGTCAAGGGACGTCGAGTCACAGACTCGAAAACACTTGAAATTGTGGAACAAACACTGGCCTACGCATTGAATGAACAGTTGACCAACGATATTGAACGTTTGGGAGGCCGAGCTATGAACCTCAATTTCAGAACGACCAACGTTTTGTTCGGTGAGAAACTATGGCTTGATGAACCAGGATCGGAACCGATGGATCTGGGATTTGTCGGGCATGTCACACGAGTGGATCGGCAGACAATCGAGGCCCTCACTTACACCGAACAGATTCCGATCATCCCTTCGATGTGTTTGGATTCGAATGGCCAAAAGTACAATGTCAATGGAGACACTGCGGCGATGGCCGTCGCAGAAGCATTGGGAGCAGAAAAATTAATCTTCATAAGTGACGTCAACGGGGTCAGACGCGACAAGTCCGACCCAAATAGCGTTATTCATTCGTTAACGGCATCCGAAGCTAGGCAACTGATTCAAGATGGGATCATTGCTGGAGGAATGATCCCGAAAGTAGAAGCGTGCCTATCTACATTAGATCGTGGCGTCGGCAAAGTACATATCATTGACGGTCAAGTCAGGCACTCACTACTCCTTGAGATTTACACGACAGCCGGAATAGGTACGGAGATTATTCAAAGCAGACAGTCCTCTGCCATTCGCATCGGCCAAACATAACATGAAGCACCTTCGTTCTCTGTTCGATCTTTCGATCGACGAATATCACGAAATCCTAGACCTCGCCGATTCCTTAAAACGAAAGCTAGGACAAGGGCAGCGGCCAGATCTCCTTAAGAACCGTAGCCTTGCGCTTTTGTTTGAGAAGTCAAGTTTGCGTACACGCGTCAGTTTCGAAGCTGGCATGATCCAACTAGGCGGTGCGGCAATCTATTTGACGAATGACGTTGGCTGGAGAGAGCGGGAAACCATTGCTGATTTCGTACGCGTACTTTCAGGCTACTGTGATTTTGTCGTTTGTCGGGCGATCTCCCAGTCAACGGTCGATGAACTTGCGTCTCACAATGGTTTGCCCGTCATCAACGGATTGACCGATCAATCTCACCCATGTCAAGCCATGGCTGACATGATGACGATGCGTGAGTTCTCCAATGGCGAACTCAGAGGCAAACAGATTAGCTTTGTTGGTGACGGAAACAATGTCGCCCGCTCTCTTGTAAAAAGCGCCGCGATTTGCGGAATGAAATTCAGACTGGTGGGCCCTGCCAAGTATCATATCGATCAACAATTTATCGAGAGCATCCGAGAGCATTTCGGCCAACTGGATTTTGAACAAGGGACCGATATTAAGTCTCTCGTTCGGGACGCAGATTTTCTTTACACGGACGTCTGGACCAGCATGGGACAGGAGGCGGAGGCCCAAGACCGTGCAGCCGATTTCGTTCCTTACCAAATCAATGCGCCCTTGATGAAATTCGTACCAACGCATTGTAAAGTGCTGCATTGTTTGCCAGCTCGCCGTGGGTTGGAGATTACCGATGACGTGATCGATTCTCCTGGCAGTATCGTTTTTCAACAAGCAGCGAACCGAATGCATTTGCAAAAAAGTTTGCTGGTGTGGCTTGGCATCAAAAATGGGTTCGTGCAATCCAGTCAACTGGACTAAGCTGAATGGGATCACGATGTACCGTCCGCTTTTTCTTGCCAAGAGTTGCTTTTGCCTAGGGGGAATTCATTGGAAACCGCTTTGAATTTTGATCTAGAAGAGATCCCTCCGATGGAGATGCTCAGTGCGCTCCAGCGGCATTGCAACGAATGGATCGAGCAAAGTATCAATCGCTCGCTACTCCCCATGGTTTCGGTCGATATACAAGGTGCACGGGGCCAAGATTTTGTCGGTGCGGGCTTTAGAAATATTAGCGAGGTTGCCGTTCAGGGAACGATTGGCGATTTCGGCTTCTGCTCCTTTGGCGATGGCGAATGCCAAGTCGAGGGAAACGTTGGCCATTTCTTCGGCCACTCCATCGCGTCCGGTATCATTATAGTTCGGGGGCACGTAAAGAGATCTGTCGGCGCATTAGGGACCGGCGGCTTGATTGCGATCTATGGAAACGCGGGCGATCGAGCAGCCGTAGGAATGCAAGGATCTGATGTGGTGATCCGTGGTTCGGTCGCGAATTACGCTGGACTGGGAATGCAAAGTGGAACGCTGATTGTCGGTGGCTCCGCCGGACTTCACTTAGGTCATGGAATGCGCGGTGGGACTATTTACATTCGCGGAGAAGCGGAGTCGATTAGCTCTGATATCGAAGAACATCGCATACGAGAACCCGATCGACTCAAAATTGGAATGCTTATGCTTAAATCAAGTATCAAGTTGGTTGGCAAAGAGTTTCGCGTGTACCATTCTGTCCACCAGGAGGAATGAATTGACCGGAAATTCGAAATTAGATTCTCCACAGGACAAATGGCTAGCCGTGCAATCGCCCATGCGTTGTGAACCATTGCTTGCTAGAATGGATCCACTGCTGAGAGAATGGTCCAATGAACCAACGAATGCGTGCGCGATACAAGCCTCAAATGGGTTGGGTGGTTTTACATTGGCTCAGCCTTTGTTCACCAGATTAACCTCGGACGCAGGTCTTTCCCAAAAGAGTCAGCGACATCTTTTGTTAGAACTTACGAGCTTCGGCATCGCATGGTTAGGAAACGTTGTCGAATCAAATGATCGCAAACTACAAAGCCAGAGCGAATGCGAGTTAAGCGAGCTATACAGAATATCGCCACTGCAAATAGACGATCCGATCGAGCTCAATCGCTTCCAAAACGCGGCTGCAATCGAGATGCAACTGGTTGGCCTGCCATTTCAAACACTTGCAAATTCGCGAAGAGCGAGGTGGACCCCCAACTTGCCAATCGATATTTCGAAACACGACCAACTTGGAAAGAAAGTAGAGGCTTTGCGCGTCGTTTCCGGAGGGAATTGTCCAATGGGAGCTGCCGTTTGTCCTGGAGCCGTTTATGACGATGTGCGTTTCTTGATCGATAGCGGTTTTGATTTCATCACGCTGCTTGTCGATGTCCAATACGAACTATCGCAATCGTGCAGTTTAAGACTTGCCCCACTCGAACAGACTCTGGAGCAATCGATCAAGGCGGTGCAGGATTCTGGAGCCAAGACGAAAATCTTAGTTTCTGCAAACCTCTCCGACGGTCTTCAAATGTTCCGTTGTCTTCAAATGGGTGCATCGGCAATCTCGATAGATGCATTTATCGCCAATTCAAAACCGACCGATGCTGTGCCGGTTAAGGACACATTTGGATCGGTGTTGAGTGCCTATGCTCCAGCATCTGCTGCGGCGTCTTCTTATGCATGGATTAAGCCAGCAATGACACAGCTCATTGAAGATATTCGCGATTGCGCGATCTATGCCGGTTTGCAATAGCACCCTTTTGCTAACTAACCCCAGTTGCAAAGGCAGTCGCATACGAACGGCAGTGAGAAATTGATATCATCACTTCACGAATACCGCGTTCTCTTGCGATTTGAGCCGCTTTACCCGTGATCATGATCACGGGTGCACCGCTCACCTCGTTGACGATTTCGACGTCGGTCCACTGAATGCCTTTTGTCCAGCCTGTACCGAGCACTTTGAGAACGGCCTCTTTGGCAGCCCAACGACCCGCATAGTGTTGGGTTGCGGCTTTACGCGAGGAGCAATAAAGGATTTCTTTTTGCGTGAAAACGCGTTGCAAGAACACTTCGCCGTGCTTTTCGATCATTTGAGCAATGCGAACGCACTCGACAATATCCGTGCCGATACTAATCAATTTCCCGGTCATTTCATTCGGCATGTTGCTGTCGTGGCTTTCCTCCCGAAGCTATTTACTTTTTGGCCCCTGAACCAGAGGGATCCATCGTTCTTCGCGATTACTAATCTCGGTGATGCGCAGCCCGAATTGGTCTCCGACCTTGACGACTTCTCCTTCCGCGATCGTATTACCATCAATCTCCAAGCTTATCGGTAGGTCGTAGGGCTTGTCAAACTGAATCATGACCCCCGGAACAAACTGTAGGACTCGGTCCACGGGTATCTTCTGATGGGCAAGTGTTACGGCCACATTTGCCTCGATTCTGAGCAGGCTTTTCCAAAAATCAACTTTAGCAGGATTGTCTGTCGAATGCGTTCTGATCGTACTCATGCAATCCAACCTCGATGAAAAAGCAAAAAAACTGCTGCCGATTTGCAACTATCGACGTCAATCCATGCCTATCTTGATCGCGACCCATCGAATTTCTTGAAAGATTCCTATAATTGTCAGCGTCGAATGGTTAGCAAATCAAACCAAAACTGCCGAACAATAAGTCCGACAGACAATTCATTTCCTCCGGAATGCCCAATCATGAGCGTCGCTCTCGAACCGCTACCGTTCCCCCCATATCGAGAACTAGGTAACGAAACTCTCCGCGAAAGAATCAAGCTGGCAAAAAGCGAGTTGGGAAAAAGCCTGCTTATTCTCGGCCATCACTACCAACAGGACGAAGTCATAGAGCACGCTGACTTGAATGGCGATTCCTACCAACTGAGCAAATTAGCTGCGGAGAGTGTGGACTGCCGAACCATCGTCTTTTGCGGTGTTCATTTTATGGCGGAAACCGCTGATATCTTGGCCAATCGCCCTGAAAAGTTGCAATCGAGAGACGGCCAGCGCGTGACCGTTATTTTGCCCGATTTGTCGGCGGGTTGTTCGATGGCAGATATGGCGGGTATCCGGCAAGTCGAGGCCGCTTGGAAACATCTCGGTGACATGATCGATACCTCGGATATCACTCCCGTTACCTATATTAATAGCGCTGCCAGTCTGAAAGCGTTTTGCGGTCGGCATGGTGGAATCGTTTGCACTAGCAGCAATGCCAAAGCGGTACTGGAATGGTCCTTTGCACAGCGTAAACGCGTATTCTTTTTCCCAGATCAACACTTGGGTCGAAATACCTCTCTCAAGATGGGTATCACGAACGCGGAGATGCCTGTTTGGAATCCACATGACGACACCCTGGGCGGCAATACAGAACAAGCGATCAAGCAATCGCGCGTGATCCTTTGGAAAGGACACTGTTCCGTGCATCAGATGTTCCAAGCCGACCATGTAGCATCGTTTCGCAAGAATCATCCGGGGATAAAAATCCTAGTCCATCCAGAATGCCCTCAAGAGGTTAACGACATCGCCGACATCTCGGGTTCTACCAGTAAGATTATCGAAACGGTCCAAAATGCACCCGCAGGAACCAAGTGGGCAATCGGAACCGAATTGCACTTGGTCAACCGACTTAAAAAGGAACACCCGGAGCAAGAGATTCACTTTCTCTCGCCGCTCGTGTGCATGTGTGCGACCATGTATCGAATCGATCTTGCCCACCTTTGTTGGTGCCTCGAGAATCTTGTTCAGGGGGCGATCGTGAATCGAATTGTCGTTCGAGAAGATATCGCCAAATGGTCACTGATCGCACTCGAAAGAATGCTCGCTGTAAAGTAAAACCCGATCGAAATTGGATTTGCGTCAATCCCGCATCATTCAACCCCACACCGTCGTTTAGAAATAAAATTATTTATGATGAAATTACCGTTTGTATTGTTGTTCACAGCCATGACCGCATTGTTTTGGGGCGTGTACGG
>CAMDKL010000165.1 GCA_945900945.1 Pirellula staleyi DSM 6068 | reverse complement strand
AAGGCGGATTTCCTGGTGGAGGCCAAGGTGGTGGAGGCCAAGGTGGTGGACGCCAAGGTGGTGGAGGTCAGGGTGGTGGAGGTCAGGGTGGTGGAGGTCAGGGTGGTGGAGGTCAGGGTGGTGGAGGTCAGGGTGGTGCTGGCCCTGGTGGTGCTGGCCCTGGTGGTGGAGGCCCTGGTGGTGGAGGCCCTGGTGGTGGAGGCCCTGGTGGTGGAGGCCCTGGTGGTGGAGGCCCTGGTGGTGCTGGTGGCGGAAATCGCGGGGGCAACAACGGTGGTCCAGGGGGCGGTGGTCCAGGGGGGCCCGGCGGCGGTCAAGGTGGACCTGGGGGAGGTAGAGGTGGCAACGGCGGTCCTGGCAGTGATGGTCAGGGAGGAAGAGGTGGGCCTGGCGGTGGTCGAGGTGGAAACGGCGGCCCTGGTGGCGGAACAGGCGGTGGTGGTGGTGGTGGTGGAATGAACAGCGGTGGAACCGGTGGAACCGCCGGCGGAACGGGGAGTGCGGCACCAAAAACAATGCCATGGAAAGCCGACTTGTTCGCTTCCTTGAACATCGACACAACCCAGGGTGCCAGCGGCAAAGTCAAGCAAGTTTTAGACCTTATCGACGCACAATTCACAGCAACCCTCGACGGCGAGCAAGTGACGTTTAAGTCGCCATTGAGCCCGTCTCCGATCGCGCTGGCATTATTTTTGCCTACGATCATGGACAAACTTACCGCAGTAGAGGCTACGGTTCTGCCTGGACGAATTAGTATTAATGAGGCTCCTCGCGAAATCCTTTCCGGGTTGCCAGGAATGACAACCGAAATTTTGGACCAATTGATCGAAGCCCGCGCCCAATCGACGGACAATCAGAATCGCAAATTTGAAACGTGGCCCATGGTTGAGGGAATCATCACGCTTCAGCAGATGCAGATGATTGCTCCGTTGGTAACGGGAGGAGGAGACGTTTTTCGAATTCAAAGTGTTGGCTACTTCGAACAGACAGCCGGATTTGCTCGAACGGAAGCTGTTATTGATGCCTCGGGACAGATTCCGATCGTGGCGCTCTATCGCAAGATGGATCATCTCGGTCGTGGCTTCAGTCAGGCGACGTTGGGGCAAACTTCACAGGGATTGGCGACCAGTCGCTAGACTTAAAGGACATTTTATTAACAACCAAATCGAGTCGGCTTAGCCGAAGATATTCATGTCACGCATAGTAACTATCGATTGTACTTCCAATGAGATTCGCATTGCAGTAGGAACCAAGGGCCTAACTGGCGTTTCGCTAGAACACGTCGTTTGTTGTCCATTGGAATTGGACGAAAACGAGGAATTGATCAGTAGCCCGAAAACGCTCGAGGCTATCCAGTCTCTACTCAAAAAAATCGGCGTCAAATCTGGCGATGCCATCGTTTGCGTTGGCAGAAGCAGCATCGAGTTGCGAGCGCTGACGTTGCCGACGGTGGATCGCAACGAGTTGCCAGATATGGTTCGATTTGCGGCCCAGCGTCATTTTGCAAATGTAGGAGACACCTGGCCAATCGACTTCGTGACGATGCCTTCGAGTCAAGAAAACATGACCGACTGCTTGGCTGCATCGATGAACCCAGTCTTGATCGACCGAGTGCATAAAGTACTTGAGAGTTGCGGGCTCACGCTGACGCAACTCGTCCTTCGACCGATGGCTTCGGCGACGATGGCCGTGGTAAAGCAGCCGCAATTGGCGAGTTCTGTCGTTTTGTTATTGGACCTCTTCCGAGACGAAGCGGACATGGCGGTGATCGAGAATGGCCACGTTGTGTTCATGCGCAATGTTCGGTTTTCCGGTTCAAAAGACGCGGCCGCCAATCAACAAGTGCTAACGGGTGAAATCAAACGCACGATGATCGCTGCTGCATCGCAGCGTTCCAACCTGAGCGTCGAACAGATACGCATTTGGGGTGACGACTCGCAGAATGCCGAACTGTGTCAGTCCCTTTCGAAATCGTTGAGCGTGCCGGTTACTAGCCTTGACCCGTTTCAACTGTTCGACGCATCGCAATCCGTGCGAGCCGAAGCAGGAGGTGATGCTGGTAAATTCGCGGCCACCATGGGGGCTTTGTTAGCGCCCCAGGTTGCAGATCGTTTGATCGATTTTTCCCAACCAAGAAAACGGGTAGAAAAAACCAAGCCCGTTGTTTTGTACGCAATCGCAGGAGCTGCTGCTGCGATTCTTCTCCTGGGTGGATTCGGTTGGTACTGGATGAGCCATTCAGCTCTCGACTCGGAAATCGCCGTACTCAATGCCGCCATCAATACGAACGAGGAGACGATCAAGCTTTCGTCCAAGAAAGTATCTGACTGGAACAAAGTCGAACAGTTTTTGAAAGGGGACCATCCATGGCTCGATGAATTGGAATACCTTTCGACTCGAGCCGCCAACTCCGACAAGGCGGTCTTTAGCTTTGCAACATTCATTACGGATGTGCGAACAGGTGCGTCCACTATCTCATCCAAGTTCATCGTACGCAAGCAAGAAGATGTGCCGTTCGTACAGGACACCTTTCGAGACCCAAATCACATAGTCAACAAAAAGGTCAGCCGAATTGCACCAAGTCAAGACAAAGACTTTCCCTATATTGCTGACCTTGAGATCAAGATGCCAGCTGTCACCGTGCTCGACCCTCGTGCGTCTGGATCAGCCAAAAATCCAGGTAAACCGACGAATAAGGCGGCAAGCAATTCAAAGCCAATTCCAGAGCCTCCACAAACACCTGAGCCTCAACAAACCAAGGAGTCGACAATCCTTTTACCGCCCGGAGACATTTTACCGCCCGGAAAGCAATCCAAACCTGGAGAGCAATCCAAACCAGCGGATGACGCGATAAAAACGACTGGGTCAGAACCAACCAACACAACAATCAGTGCAAACGAAGTGGGAGCACAATAATGGCAATGAACTCTCGTGAAAAACTTCTGGCAGCCGGTGTCGGTGTTATTGCAACTCTGTTTGTTGGCCAATCTGTTGTTTCGAGTATCCAGGGTGGATTCGACAAAAAGAAGCAGCTGATTGAATCGCTTGAAAAGAAAAAGGGGGAGCAAGGACTTCAAGTGACTTCGGGCGTGGTAGCGAGCCAGAAACTCAATAAAGTAGTTGCCCGTTCTTTGTCTAGCAAAGAAGAGACTGCCCGGGCAGAGTACATGAAGTGGCTCATTTCACTTGGGGAGGAGTCCCAACTGGCTGCTCCAACTCCAGAAGGTATTGGCGACAACCCTGAAAAAGATGGCTCCTATCAATTGTTCAAGTTCAAACTGTCTGGAACAGGAACGATCGAAAACGCCACGCAGCTATTGTATGGCTTTTACGCGAAAGACTATTTGCATCGCATTGTGCAGTTTTCATTTCGTCCTATAGCGGGTTCGAACGAACCAGACCAGTTGAACATATCCTTAGAATGCGAAGTGCTTGCGTTGGGAATAGCGAAAGAAAAACAAGAGCCTCCTAAAGCGATTTCTAATCGCGTCGCCAAATCTCTGGAAGAATACAAGCAAACGATTCTTGACCGAAATCTCTTCGGACCGACAAACCGAGCTCCAAAACTGGATCCCAAAAAATCGCTGGAGGCCAAAGTCGGTTTGCGACTTGAGCATACAGTCGAGGCCAAAGAGATGGATCCCAAACAGCGAGTCTCTTATGAGCTTGTTGGTGAGATCCCTAAAGGACTCCTCATCGACAAGGATTCTGGCAAACTGACTTGGAGTTCGAACGAACTCGGCGAGTATCAAGTAAACGTCCAGGCGACCGACAATGGCATTCCCAAAAAGTCGTCGCTGCAATCTTTGACCATCAAAGTCAATCCGTTACCGCCGGTTCCAACACCACCTGTTCAGTTCGACGTGGCCTCACAAGCGATGATCACTGCGTTGATTTTTGGAGGCGATGCCCCAGAGGCTTGGATCCAGTCTAAAACGGAGAGCAAGACCTACAAGCTACGCAAAGGCGACCAGCTCAAACTGGGTGGTGTTCAGGGTATGGTTAAAGAAGTTGGAGCTAACTATGTTGAGATCGAGACGGACGGTCGACGTTGGGTGGTAGGATTAGACGAAAGTTTGGCCGAAGCCTATTCGCGCGCGCACTGACTTATTGAAAACGCGACTAGGCATTGAAATCGGGAACCGACAACCCATTAGATTAACACAGTGTTTGCAAAACGGTTGTAGCCGGTTGCAATCGGTGTTTGAGCCCTGCTGGCGGCCACAAAGAGTCGATCCACCAACACGCCGGCAGCTATGCCATCCAAGTAGCAAACCAGATCGCTCCACAGTCCCCCAGCGGCAACTTAGTAGCCCAACTTTAATTCTTGAGCTTGTGCAGTCAGTTCGTGCAGCACCTGACTGGCTTGCTGAGTTACGTTAATCATCGAATCACCAATGCCGCGAGCGAAGGCTTTAACAGTAAATTCAATCCATTAAAAGTGCTGCCGGTGGCTTCAATAACTTCAAAAACTACAGAACAAGAATTCTCTTTTTCTGCGGCAAACTTGACCTAATGCCTGCGATTTCCAGCCACTAAATTCCACGAAGAACCCTGCTTTGAAGCGTTCTTGCAGATGCATGAATCAGGCGGCGACAAACCGTTTGCTGGCAATGAGATACGTGATGTACAGTGTGTTTCATCCGTTGATGCCGAAAGGCGTTGAGCACAACCACCCCTAGACTGGCTGCATTTTTGACTGCCATTTGCAGCCATTTCCAGCCTTTTGTCCACCACGGCTTTAGGGAACGGATACATTGATCATCGCAGCCATTCGTCACGATGATTGGCGACGAATTCATCGTCGTGGAGATGGGGATAGGCTTCATACACGCGGTCAATTTCGGCCATTTGGCCGGGGCTGAGTGTCTCGCTTTCGTCGAGGCACCATGTCCCCTCAAGTAAGCCCTGACGACGCAGAACCTCATGCAACCCTGCGATACATCCGCGAAAACCGTTGGCTGCATCGAAAAAAGCGGCGTTACAGTCGGTGACTTCGACGCCGATGCGCAGTAACTCTGGCGAGGCATCGGCGTTGCGGCATCGAACGAGCAACTCGACTGCTCGCTTCGTCCACACAGACCAATGGCCTAGCAATCCACCTACCATACGAAGTTCCTGATCTGCGAAGCGGAACGGCGTGAGGAAGTCGGCGACGATGTTATCATCGTTACCCGTGTAAAGCGCAATATCATCGCGACCGGAATCGATGACGGCGCGCACGACATCTTGAGTTTGGTAGCGATTGAACGGGGCAATCTTAATCGCGACAACGTTTTCTATCTCAGCAAAGAGACGCCAAAACGCATAGGACAGATTTCGTCCACCGACGCTCGGCTGCAGGTAGAATCCGACGACTGGGATGACTTCAGCTACAGCACGGCAGTGCGAGATCAAGTTATCATCATCCGCTTCTCGCATGGTACCCAGACTTAACAATGCAGCATGGTATCTGAGATCCTGAAGAACCTGCGATTCGGCCACGGCTTGGGCCGTTTCGCCGCAAACTCCGGCGATTCTCACAAGCGGCCGGTTGGCGCGATCCATCTCCTCGGCGGCCAATTGCAGCACCGGTTTGAACAGCCCAATCTTCGGATTGCGAATTGCAAACTGCGTTGTATGTACACCGACCGCGAGCCCACCGACACCAGACGCAATGTAGTAGCGTGTCAACGCTCGTTGCCGACGCTCGTCGAGTCGACGCGATGATGTAATTGCTAAAGGATGGGCTGGAATTGCCAGGCCGGTGAGCATTCGAAACCGCAAACTTGTTTTAGTTGCCGCCTCACTCAAAGTAGCTTCGCTCATAACCTCCTCGCAAAATGAATTTGACGGCATGTTTCCACAAAGCCGCAAGACGGATACAAATGCTGTCCAACCGGATTGTTTTCCATTGTCTCGATCATAACAAAAGTTATCCCTTCACAGCGTAAGTATTCCAAGGCATATTCGATAAGTCTGCGACCGATGCCTCGTCCGCGTGCGGACTGTTCGACTGCAAGATTCGGAATACGACCCTTGCCGCCTTCATAGTCTACTCGTGTGCTGATGTAACCGAGAACAATCCCACCTTCCTCTGCAATGAAAACACCAGTGGGATTGGCTTCGATGTCCTCGTCGACGTGCCTCGCTTTGCGCCATCGCCAGTCGTGGCCATTCAAAATTCCTAATGCGGTTTCCACACTCTGGTCGATGGCGATACCCTCAAAGCCCTCAATCGTTATGCGTTTTAGCTCGTCGAGATCACTCGGTTGGAAGAGTCGTATGTTCATGCTCAGTAACGTCCGTCTGTGGTTTCAAAATGTGTAGGTTTGCCCAACACTGCGCCGTCGCGACGCACCCAGTCGGAAGTGATTGCGATCATCTCATCGAGCGTTACTGAAGGCGGACCGAATAACTCATACGAGCACGACGCATCCCAAAGCCATGCAGTGTCCCCCTCCTTGCCGGTGATGAGCGGTTCGCGTTCCAAGAGTTCACCAAACCGATGCGCTAGCCAGCGGATCGACACACGATCGAGACCGGTAACATTCAATGCGAGCGGTGGCGAAGCGGTGTGTGCGAGACATTGAATAGCGCGAGCATTTGCATCCCCTTGCCAGATCACATTCACCGCGTCCATGGAAACATCGACTGGTTTGCCTGTCGCTACCTTTGTCGCTACATCGCACAACACACCGTACCGCAAATCAATGGCGTAACACAGACGGAAAAGTAACACTTGCGTGCCATATTGTTTAGAAAAATGAGTGAACACACGTTCACGACCCACGCAGGAATTCGCGTATTCACCGGGCGGGTTAAGCATACTGTCTTCACCGGCCCCGGGTCCGTCAGCAGCCACAAGCGAATAGACACAACCTGTGGAGAAAGCGACGATTCGAGATTTCGAATAGCGTTCGGCCACGATGGCTGGCACTACCGTGTTCATTACCCAAGTCAACTCCGGTGAATCACTTGTGCCGAACTTTTGTCCCGCCATAAAGAGTATATTTGGCGAGTCCGGTAACGCCAGCACCGCAGCTCGATCCATCAGGTCACAAGAAATCGTCTCCACTCCATGCTGCTGTAGTCCGCTCGCGGCTGTCGCAGACGAGAATCGCGAGACTGCAATGACCCGACGCTGCTTGTGCCCGATTTCATCCAGGCCACGACGCACCATGCGTGCCAATGTCGGCCCCATCTTGCCCCCAGCGCCGAGCACGAGCACATCGCCCGTCAATGAGCGAAGTGTATTCAGCACTCCCAGCGTGGGTCGACTGAGCGCGTCGTCTAATTCTTCAATCGTGTGAATGGAGAGCATCGATATCGGTTCGTGTGAGGGGAAAATTCGGGGTAACCCGATCATTTACCCTGCATCGCGGGGAACATTTCTCGCGACATTTGGATTGCAGCAGGTCCGACGAGAACAACAAATACGCCCGGAAAAATAAACAGAACTAACGGAAAAATCAGTTTCACCGCCGTTTTCGCGGCCTTTTCTTCAGCGATCTGCTGCCTCTTGATCCGCATCGACTCGCTTTGAACTCGCAACGCTTGTGCGACTCCAGAACCAAATTTATCTGCCTGTATTAGCAGAGAGGCAAGCGTTCTGAGGTCCTCAACACCGGTTCGATTTCCCAGATCCTGCAACACACTGCCTCGAGCACGTCCCATTTGCAGATGCAACGTGCTCAACTGCAACTCATCCGAAAGGACTCGATACGACGATTGCATTTCGTCTGAAACTTTCTTAATTCCTTGGTCCAAGCCCAATCCAGCCTCAACGCTGACGACGAGCAAGTCCAATGCGTCAGGCAATCCTCGAGTAATCTGCTTCTTTCGACTTGAACGGAGGAAATCCAAGACTAACTCCGGTAAAAAGAATGCAATACCGCCACCCAGTACCGCTCGAAGCAAAACAGCGTTCCCTAGACCGAGGGTTATTGCCGTAATTCCTCCGGCAAGAAATATTCCAACGAATGCTGCACAGACTTTCATCGATAGGAATACTCCGCTCGCACCCTCGGTACGGAACCCAGCCTCGGATAGTCGAGATTTCAGCTTCCCGACCTCCGCGACGGTCTTGGGTTGCAGATGTTTTGCAACTGTTGGTGAAGCCTGCTCAAAGACTCTTGCCAGCATATCTTTCTTGGACTCTTTGGAATCGCTGCCTTTCCGCATCGATACATTCATCATGTCGAGGCGATTCTCAGCGTTAGCATTCTCGCTGCGAGCGAACAAGTCCATTGCAAACCAAATCAGCGACACCACCGCCAAAAATACAGTTACTGCGACGATTAGCCTGAGGTCGATAGCAGCCAAGATAAGCATGGTGTCATTCCTGCGCGGAAAAATTTTAAGGGAGAAACGTTCGCAATTTTGGTCACACTTTGATATCGATGATCTTACGAATGACGAGTGCGCCGAGGAACTGCATGAAAATTGCGCCGCCCAGCAACCACTGTCCCATTGGATCCGTAAACAGCTTCATCACATATTCCTTGTTCAAAAACATCATCGTAACGAATAACCCAGGCGGCAAAGCCAACAATACAATCCCAGAGAGTCGGCCTTCGCCTGTCAATGCTTGAATTGCACCTGCCAATCGAAATCGAGCGCGGACTAAGTTTCCAATTTTGTCTAATATTTCAGCCAAATCGCCGCCTGTTTGGCGTTGTAGGATTACCGCAGTTGCAAAAAAGCGAAGGTCCAAATTGGGTATCCGCTTTGTCATCGATTCGAGCGACTGCTCAAGTGAAACGCCAAAGTTTTGCTCGTCAAAGCACCTGCGAAATTCGCGAGCAAGTGGATCCGGCATCTCATCTGCAATCAGTCCGAAACCCGCTCCCAAAGAATGCCCTGCACGCAATGATCGGCTCAGCATCTCAAGTGCCTCCGGAAGCTGCATGTTGAATTTATTGATCCGCTTTTTCTTCATGATATTGACCCAGAAGAAGGGCAAGAAAAACAGAATGGCACCTGCGATTGGGGCAATAAAGTAAGGGATCGGAGCAAACAAACAGCCAATGGTTCCAACACCTGCCATTCCCATGCAGAGCAGTGAAAACTTGCTGAGTGGCATCTCGATACCGGATTGCTCCAACATGAATTTCATGTTGAACTGGCTATTCATCCAGTTCTCTAAAAAGCTCCCTGTACCCTCCAATGGATTACGCAGCGTCAGTGAGTCAATGTCGCCAGCTAGACCGTCTTTTCGACTCGTTGCTGTTAACGTAGACAAACGTTCCTCGGCTATCGAGGTATCGTCTCCGCGGACCATTACGGCAACAGCACCAATGATTGCCGCCACGCAAATTCCGACGGAGGCGGCAATGATTAAGACGTTCATCGTTCTATGCCCTCATCATGATCCGTTGGCGGAATGCACTGGCTGGCAATCGAATACCAGCCGCTTCTAAGCGAGGCATGAACGACGGTCGGACGCCAGTTGCCTCAAAATAACCGTGCGCTTTGCCATTTTCATCCACGCCCTCTTGAACGAAACGGTAGATGTCTTGCAGAACGACTGTGTCTTGTTCCATGCCCTGAACCTCTGTGATGTTCATTACTCGACGCGGTCCACCTTGCAACCGATTGGCCTGGATGATGACGTCGACAGCTCCCGCAACTTGTTGCCGAATGGCTTTGATAGGCAAGTCATAACCGGCCATCATGACGAGCGTCTCCAGTCTAGCGATCGCATCTCTAGGTGAGTTGGAGTGGATCGTAGTCATCGAACCATCGTGACCGGTATTCATCGCTTGTAACATGTCCAGCGTTTCGCCACCTCGACATTCACCGATAATAATTCGTTCCGGACGCATTCGCAATGCATTTCGAACTAGGTCGGTCGCCGTGATCGCACCGGTTCCTTCGATATTAGATGGACGAGTTTCAAGCCGTACGACGTGTTCTTGTTGCAACTGAAGTTCCGCAGCGTCCTCGATGGTAACCACGCGTTGATCGTTCTGTATGAAATTGCTCAACGTGTTGAGCAACGTCGTTTTTCCGGAGCCCGTCCCACCGCTAATAATGATATTCAAGCGAGCCTTGATGCATCCCTCTAACAACATAACCATTTCTGGCGTGAACGCTTTGAAGTTGAGCAACCCCTCTAGTTTGACAGGATTGGAACCAAATCTGCGTATGGATACGCAGGCACCATCCAAAGCAAGTGGTGGAATAATTGCATTGACTCGCGAACCATCCTCCAGTCGTGCATCCACCATGGGACTTGTTTCGTCAACCCGGCGTCCAACCTTGGAAACAATACGATCGATGATCTGCATCAAGTGAGCGTTATCGCGAAACTCAACATCGGTCTTCTCAAGCTGGCCGCGGCGCTCAACGAAAATGTTCTTGGGACCATTGATCAAAATATCGCTGATCGATGGATCCTTAAGCAGGAACTCAAGCGGACCAAGCCCCAACGTTTCGTCGAGCACCTCGTCGACGATTTTGTCCCGCTCAGAACGATTGAGAAACGTGTTCTCACTATCACATAAATGTTCAACGACTAAGCGAATTTCTCGCCGGAAGGACTCTCCCTTGAGATCTCCCACTTTGGATAAGTCGATTTTGTCGACTAGGCGTTGATGCATCCGGCGCTTGATAATCTCAAATTCTTGCTGTTTGGATTGATCGGAGGTACGTGCACTTGGATTGGCTGGTTTCATGGCTTCCTGCGCATCTGGACTCGGTCCATCAAGAGAACGAAAAAACTAAATTTTTCGTCCTGAGCCAAGCAAGCAATCCGCCAACTGATTTACATTGTTGCAGATCTGCATCGCGCCTGCTGAACGCAGCTCACTCTCGGGACGAAATCCCCATGTGACTCCAATCGCATAAAACCCACCACCTAATGCAGTTTTCATGTCGGTGTTCGTATCACCCACATAAGCGATACGATCGACTTCTACCGCCAATTGCGCCGCTAACCATTTTGCACTTGCTGGGTCTGGCTTGCGAGGAAAGCGTTCTGTTTGCCCCAGAACCTGTTCGAACCGCACAGATTCAAAGTAGTACTGAACACAACGCTTGGTGAATAGGTCCGCTTTATTCGATAGAACCGATAAACTCACCGATCGCTCATTCAGCATTTTCAAAAGTTCCACTATCCCATCGTAGGGTTTGGAACGACTATTCCAACATTCTGAGTATGCGGCCTCAAATCGTCGCAAGCAGTCTTCCCTCAATTCCGGCTGTCCCTCGCATTCCGGCAACGCTCGCTGAAAAAGCATAGCCAAACCATCTCCCACCAGTTGCTTGTAGTCCGCAACGCAATAAGTTGGTTTGTTCAACTCAGCCAACACCAAGTTTGCCGCTGCTGCGATGTCTTCAAGCGAATCGAGTAAGGTTCCATCAAGGTCGAAAATCACAGCATCGAATTTCATTGTTTTTATCCATTAAAGTGAGCCGACAAGCGCTGGCCCCATGCCATTGGCTTTGGCACCGCTGGAGCCATGTCTTTTAGCGGAGTGACGCAAGCCACCCGGTTTTTCATGAGTTTTATCGCACAACACCGGACGGCTTGCGCCGTACCGCTAACGAATTCAAGCCCGGGGCTAGCGCCCGCCGGTTCACAAAATCGCAATCTGAGTGACATTTAGCGTTTGCCCGCGATTGAAGATCAAAAAAACTCTTATTACGCAGCGATAAAATAGCCTATAATCCTCGCAGATCAACCGCCGGGCCAAAGAGGGGTAAGTGCCATAGGACGCTCGCCGTTGTTTGGTCTATTCAACCTATATCCACCCTCCGACTGAGCCAAGTACACTATGCACAAAATGTTTCCGCTAGTTTTCTTCGCTTTCTGCGTTGCGATCAATAACCCTGTTAGGTGTTTAGTGGCAGAGAATTGGCCTGGTTGGCGAGGCCCACGAGGGGATGGAACCAGTCAGGAAACCAGCATGCCCACAACATGGAGTTCTGAGGGACACGTTCGCTGGAAAGTTGACTTGCCCGGTGAGGGACATGCTTCACCCATTCTTTGGGGTGATCGGGTCTTTATCGTCAGTTGTCTACCCGAGACCAAATCTCGCGTTTTGCTTTCCCTAAATCGAGATACGGGCAAGATTATTTGGCAGAAGACGGTCGTGGACTCGCAACTAGAGACTAAGCATGGGCTCAATAGCTATGCATCGAGCACGCCTGCAACAGATGGCGAATTGGTTTACGTTGCTTTCCTCAAGTCGAGCGACAAATTGGTGACTGCAACCAACGTTTCAAAACCTCGCGAGGTGACGTTAGGCGAGATGGTGGTTGCCGCTTACGATTTCGAAGGCAATCGACACTGGATTGCCCAACCGGGCGAGTTCGTGAGTGTGCATGGCTTTTGTAGTTGTCCGGTCATCTTTGAAGATCTTCTCATTATCAACGGAGACCATGACGGAGATTCCTATATCGTCGCTTTAGAGAAGAAGACGGGTCGTCAAGTATGGAAGATACCAAGGCAGAATAAGACACGAAGCTACGTCACACCTATAGTCAGGCAGTTTGGCGGAAAGACACAGATGATCCTTTCAGGGGACAAATCAGTTACAAGCTACGACCCGAGAACGGGAGCATCTATTTGGAATATGGACGGTCCTACCGAACAGTTTGTGGCTTCTCTTGTTGACGATGGCAGTCGCGTTTTTTTGACCGGTGGATTCCCGGATAAACATATCCTTGCAATTGACCCAACGGGTGCCGGCAATGTAACGGATTCACATATCGTTTGGCGATCTAAACGAAATTGTGCCTATGTACCTTCGCCGATTGTCGTTGGTAATTTCTTTTTGTTGACCAGCGACGAAGGGGTTGCGAGTTGTTATGACACCGCCAGTGGCGAGACGTTGTGGGTCGCTCGCTTGGAAGGTCACTATAGTACTTCGCCGATCGCAGTCGCGGGTCTTGTCTACTTTACGTCAGATGCTGGGGTCACGAAAATTGTTCGTCCTGGGCCTAAGTTTGACTTGGTCTCGACCAACTCGCTTCAAGAAGAATGTTTTGCGTCAGCAGCTTGTAGCCAAGGTAGTCTGTTTTTTCGAACAACTAAACATCTGATTCGAATTGACTGATTGCTTGTTCAAATTCCCGTGCTGTCTACTGTCTTCTCAGTTGAAACAATTTGAACATCGGGTCGGAGATTGATGAAATCATTTGCGAAAACAAAGTTTGACCGACAAAGACCAACGCGACGTTTTTGACGTTGGCCATTTCTTTTTCGATGAGACGACCTTGAATATCGCTTGATATTTGCCCACCCATGAGCTGCATCGATCGAGTCAAGGCACGGACCATCGGCTTGATGTCTCCGCTGTCACCTGTACCTTTAAGGCCCACTACGAGCCCCATTCCTTAAAGGGTATTTTCTTCCTGGCCCTCGAGCCGGCAAATATCCCTGATCCGGAGGTCGTTCTGAGCTAGCGCAACGCCTGATGGAAAAGTCGAAGCAATAAGAACCAAAGAAATCAGGATTGGAATGTTGGGCTTGCTTACGCTGCTACCTTTGCGATTTCGTGAACCGGCGGGCGCTAGCCCTCATCGTACCACACAAGTGCCTTTTGGCTGTCGACTGGGCGGGCCGAAAGAATCGTAACAATTTGCGAAATCGTGCATACGTTGCAGTCCGATCCAAAGTGTCTGGGTACCGGGTTCGGTCTTCGA
>CAMDKL010000164.1 GCA_945900945.1 Pirellula staleyi DSM 6068 | reverse complement strand
TGGCCACGACGTCGGGCCGCGAACGGAGGATAAGGTGAAAGTGGTTGGAGAGAATCGCGAAGGATAGGAGGTCGATCCCGAAGTTTTCGGCCAAGTGTTTGAGTTGATCTTCGATCCAGATTTTCCGGTGATCGTAGTTTTTCCCAGTAACTGGATCGTTTCCCAGGAGGAAGCAACGGCGTACGACCCTCCCGATCACATGGAGGATTGCGACCTCATTTGGATTGAATACTTCGGCACGCGCGAGTCGAGCCATGGCAAAAACCTCCGTGAAAGAATGAACAAAAACAGCACTTGATTCCTAAATTGAATCAGAACGGAAAGTGAAAATCAATTACCCACCCAAAAAAATGGTGTGTCCCCTTACGTTCTGAGGTAGAGAGCCGAATTCGCTGCTACGGAAAAGCGGCAGATCAACGAAAAGACTGGGGATAAACGAAGGAAGGTTGGGACCATTACAGTACCAGCCTTTTCGTTTACTTGTGGATAGGATTTTGTTCGCTACCACTCGTCAAGGTTGTACCAGAGGCTGAAATGCATGGAAAATGAGTTGCGTCCCCTTTTCCACTTTCCCGTCGTTTGCATATGACGCGGAGCCGTTTTTAATTGGTTGTCTCTTTTTTGTGAGCTGTCAGCATGGACGGTACGACTGCATTTGGTAACGCAGTCAATTCACTGTTCGGAGTATCGCCAAACGTTCGCAGATACCTCGTCATTGCCCACGTCTCTTCGACACTGAGCGTGCCCCGGAATGCCGGCATGCACGCCCCACGCCCTTCGATCGTCAAGCGAACGATTTGTTCGTCGGATCGGCATTGTTGCCACCGTACATTCGTAAAGTCGGGGACATCGGGAATGTCCCAAACCCCTTTACCATCGACTCCGTGACAACGCACGCAATAACGGTTGTACAACGCCAGTACGACTCTCTTTTCTTGCTCAGGACTTCGCGACCAATGCCAGTCTCCTGCAAAGGCTCCGTTGGCGATAGGATGCGTGCTTCGCGTACCGTAACTTGGTGAACAACGCTGGCACAATTGATACCAAAACCCATCGGCCTGTACAAACTTGCTCGCATCGGCAAAGAAGAACCATGCAATCAAGCCACCCCAAATCAGGAAACGAGTGCGAAGAAGTCTTTTCATGAAATTCGTGTCCGAGATAGTGGTGATTGGCGGCGAAGACGAGGACGAACTCCTCATTCTTAGCTCTCAACTTTTTCGATTTTTTCGTCGGCCGGCACCATCGATTCGGAATCCATGGTACCTCGTCGATCAGGACTGCTAAAAAACAATCGCTTCGGAGGGGTTTCAACCTCAGGTGTAGCAGGTCCGACGCCGTGCCAACGACGCATGTATTGGACTATCTTTCGGTATTCCTCTCCGGTCAATCCGGATAAATTACGCATATGCGCCAAAGACACCTCATTCTGCGCAAACGACCGTTCGCCAAGGGGTCTTGCATTGTGACAGCGACTGCAATGCTGTTTATAAAGTGTTCCTCCATCAACTTGCTGATCGTATTTCAAGCCCTTCGAACTCTTAGGCGCTTCGCTGGGCATCCACCTCAATCCAAAATCACGTGACCAAGTGTGCGCTGAGTAAGGCCCCGCACAGCCGGCAACAAAAGCCAGAATGGTCGCAAGGCTTGCAAATGTTAGAACCCTATGCTTTTGTGCAAAGTAAATGATGTTGATTCCTTTTCCGACTTCTTGCTGGCTAATGCTATCAAAATCCGAGCGAGACGTTTGCGTACAATCCTTGTGTGGATCGTTGAGAATGTTCGTCGTCAAAAATGTAATGCAGTTTGTATACCAAACTTGGGTAAGGATAAAAGTTGGCACCGGTGGAAAACCGATTTCGATCGAGGGCGTTGTTCGAGTTGGCCGCAGGGGTTGGGATTCCCTTGAAGTCAACGTTTTCATAGCGGACAACATACTCAAGCTTTTCGGCGACAGGATGGCGGCTTGTGAAATTGCGGTAAGCAGCTTGGGCATACATTCCGAACCGCCGTATTGGGGCGGTAGGTGTTTCCTGATGTACAGTCGCAAGCTCAGCCGTGAAATCCCAGTTCCCTTGTCGCAGCGATGCATCGATATCGAATAGTTCCAGTCCGAATTGATTGTCACGGTCGTAAGCTCCGTTGTGCATCATTGAAAATCCCGATATAAGTCCAATGGTTGGGATCTGAATTCCCAGTCGACCTCCAAACGCCTTGTCGTTATTGATATCCGATCCGAGCGCATCCATCGCACGCAAATTGGCAGCGACGGATGCATTCGACACAGACTCATCCGTTGAGTAACCATTGGCAGCGAAGAAAGCATACTCGGCTTTTAAGGGTAGATCCGCGACGTATCTGGCTCCACGAATCTGCATGCCCTGTAAAGAAGTCGTACTAGGAAAGACCTGCTGGAACATGATCGGTCTATCCGGAGACTTATAGATCCAGGAGGTGTGTTGCCGCTCGTTAAAAAAGCCGAGAGGGGCATAAAACCGACCAAACACGAGAGTGAGGTTATCGTTCATGAAGTAGTCAAGTTGAGCGGATTCGAGGTCAACCTGCCCACCCGCGGTGATTTCCGGATTGGCCTCTATTAAGAAGTGCTCGTTCAAGAGCAAGTAGAAATGTGGAGACAACGTCTCCGCCGAAAATGTGGAATTCCTATGTTCCAAGTCGGTGTAGCCGCCTGCCAGCGTTCCGCCGAACCAAAATTGAGATTCATTATTCCTAAAGGTATTGTACGTCTCACTCAAAGGCGCGCGACTATAGGCTGCGTCGCGCCGCGCAGCGTCCAACATCTCGCGAGTATTGTCAACTTCATCGCGCAGGATATTTTCGCGCTGGATCGATTCAAGCGTTCGTTGATCTAGCGTCATGGTCACCTCGTCATGGTGCTCAATCAACAGACTAAGGCGTTCCTGGAAAACTACAAGCTGCTGTTGCAAAAGCTCGAACTCGGTCTGGGATGGCCTTGTACCGCTACCATTGTTTGGCTTCGCCAAATTGAGAACTGGCAATGACTCTTGAGCGCCGACTTGCTCCACGCAGAATAGACCTAAATGGAGATGTATGGCAGTTAGCATTCCCCAAAAAAGCAACTTCAAACTGAATCTACGAAAAAGATTCCCCATCGAATCCTCATTGATCGCGGGTACAAAATTAGAAAAAACATTCTTAGCCGTTTCACTGCCTCGAATGCTAGATCAATTTTGGACCAATCAACCCATTCCAATTCGTGCAAGCAATCAAAACTGCAATTCGTTATTAGGATTGGTATCCTAATAACTATTGCGAATCGAGCGAAATCGATCCTCCAAGTCAGCCAACCGTTGGATCAGTTGTGCGTCTGCTTTACGATAACGACTAGATTTTTCGATAATCGAGAATGGCTTTCCAACCGGAAATTTTGCAATGAATTCAGCTAGTGCCTCGATCTCGGTCTTCGTCATTACTTTGTTAAAGCTAGGCATCTGTCCTGTTGCGTCGGCGATAGAGGAAATGACATGCTGTTTTTCATAATCGCCCCATTGGATTCGGCTGAAGTCTGGAATCTCCGGCATGACGTCTTCGACCAACAAAGTCGGTCGGCCATCCATTCCGTGACAGTGAGTGCAGTACGTAATGTATTGCTGCTGAACGCGGCTTGGACTCAAAACTAACTTAGGCAATGACCTCGATTTTGATGAATTCGTTTTCTGGCTCGACTCATCGGAATTCGCGGCCGTTTGGGTTTGAGAAAAAACGAGAAACGAAAAGCCAAAAAGCCAGAAAAATGCCGAATTCATAATGTCCTGTCGTGCAATGCAAATAACGAATGAATACTGAATGCACGAACACTATAACGCCTCAATTGTAGAGCGACAACTAGTTTTCCGTAGCCGCGACAACTAAAAAGACCGAATTCAATCGCAAATGCTCGCGTTTTCGCTAGCGGATTGCCGCGACAACTAGAATTCCCGAGTCGGTCTCGATTGGTTCTGATCATAGCATTCGCCCTTGATCAATTGGAGGTTACGTCATGATTAGCCCCTTGTGCGAAACTAGTCCAACATCTGTTGCTTGCCAAACGAGAACTTCGATTGCCAGAAATGCTGAAGAAGCTGGGGCGCTTTTCAGTATTGATCATCTACGATATCGGGTACGTACAACAGAGCAACCAAGAACTGAAGATGGCTCCAGCTCTCCTGCGATGCTCGATCCGCTAAGCCAGTCGCCATGGATCGCATCGTCGGAAGTCTCAATCGCTTCCAACGGCCATCCAGTTCCGCGATGTTTAGTGGCTGTTTCGTTTGATCCGTGGTCGGAGTATTTATCTGAACCTGCCCAAGGCGACAACGCCAATTCGACCCTGGCTGTCGTGAACGCTTACAACTAACTCGCCGAATTCAGGAATGAACATTTCATCGTGCGCGTAAGGTGCAAAAAGTCGGACGACGGGTTGACGGGCAGTTTTGCAATTTCGTACTTTCGAGCGATGCCATCAGCCAAGAATCGTCAGTCTCCCCCACCGAGCAAACCCCAACGATTGCTCTCTTTCAATCCCAAGAGCAACTCATCAAACCAATTTCGTACCATTCGTGTTATTCGCTGCGCAAGCGAATTTGGCCGCCAAAAAGTCCACATGCGATTGCGACTTGGATGCAGGGGTCCAAGACCAATCTATATCGATAACTTTCTACTTCTAACGACGCTGTTACGCCTGCAAAGTACAAAAAGATCGTAGCAAGTGATATCCCGATTATCCGCGTCTGTCTTCGGACAATCAGCAAAGCCGTTCCGAGAAAGCCAGCGATGGAATCGAGTTCCATCCATCGGAGTTGAAGCGACGGACTGCGTTTCAGGATCCATTCGTACCAACTCGCAATCGGCTCGAACCGCCAGATCATTTGATTATCGAAATCGACTTCCCTATCGGAGGAATACTTAGAATAGTACGGATAGGGGTTCACGGGACATCGCCAAAAATTGACAAATCGCTTGACGGTCTTCCAGAAGAAAACGCGGGGGTTATTGTAAATAGCTTCCAAACAAATCGTGTTGACGAGTTCGTCAATCTGCGTATCCGACAACCCCGCTCTTTGGAGTCGTCTAATCACCTCGTACCCATCCCGCCGCAATGAACTATCCTGATCGATTTCCGGTAAGTATCGGCGCAGCTGGTATCCTGAGTCCGTAATTGGTATCGGGAGATCTGCCGCTGATTGGTCGTGAAAGCAGACCACCCATTTGTTGATGGATGGAACCTTGGCGACAGCGGCATTTTGAAATACGAACCAGTTGCGGATCGACCACGGAGCCATGACGCAAAACATCGCCATGCAAGCCACAGCAACTTGCACAGCAATACGGCGAAAGTTTTTTCGGCGACGGGTAAATAGGTTGTACGAGTGCGCGAAGAATAGCAAAAACAAGGGGATCCACAAAAGCTTGGGGATTGGACGAGTCAATATCGCCATTCCCAAAAAGAGCCCAAGCAGGCCCGCGCCCAATGCGGTTGGCCGAAGATGATAAATCACTAACGCTCCAAAGGTAGCTGTCATAATTAGCTGGAAGAACGATTCGGTTAAAACAACATTCGAATACCAGGGGCCGGTGACAGATAAAACCGACATTCCGTAAGCAAAAAAGACCAGGATTCGATTTCTGCAAATGACCCAAGTCATTGCGGCAACGATCATGCCTGTCGCCATGTGCATGGAATGTTGCAGCAAGATAACTGCAAACAGCGCGTCGCGACCAAAACACCATTGGCAGATGCCTAAAAAAGTCGGATACAGCGGACCGCGATAGTTCACCGCGTTTTGCAACTGCATCAGGTCCCCTTCAGAAACACGGACACCTCTTTCCCAATATTCCTTTGCATCATCGACCAGCATTGTCGGCCCGGTTGAGAACGTCAGAACATGTTTGGCGCAAGTGCAAACAAACAGAAACACGAGCAAGCACCAGAACGTCCTATCGGAGAGAGTGATCCACTCCTTGCTTTTCCCGAATTTTTCTATCGGTGGACCGAGTGCAGGCACGGGCAGTTTGGTCGTCAAAGTTCAATCCTATTCACTTTCACGAATGCATCGATCGCTTTCAAAAGTCAATTTTCAATAATTGCAAAATCGCGATGCCAATACAAGATGCGACAAATTTGCATAGGATCGCGCTAGCTTTGCGACAGAATGTCGCAATGACGAAGCGAGAGTAGTACAATTGAGAGTTACTTTTGCACATCGGCCCTTGCAAAACTATATACTTGAGAAAGCTTCAACCACACTAGGCAGTTCCATGGCAAGACTTGGAGTAGCGAAACAGAGTGTCAGGTCATATTGTCCCGATTAAGAATCGTCTAGCAGTAGTTGCAGGGGTGTTTCGTTCCGTATTTTTGCGGATCGCGGTGGCTACATTGCTTGTGTTCCTCATTGGTCGATGGGGAATGCTGCACGAATTGCAATCGATTCGCAATTCTGTAGGGAGTTCACAGATTTCTGAAGCAAGGTCGCACGCGGAACGCAGTGTTGAACGATTGCAACACGATATGGAGAGCAAAGATACGCTTGGCCTTGGAACGGCAGCAAACGCAAAGTGGTTGCAAGATCGTTGGCGATCTATTCGTTGGCTGGAACCGAAGCGAGCGTTTCGAGCGATAGTCAAACTGGATGGAACTATTTTGGCTCACTCCGACTACCGTGTTCATGGAAAAAAAGTGACGCCGCATCTAGAATCAAGTCGAGTGCCAGAGTTTGGTGATCGGGTTTATGAGGCCCAAGACTCGGTGCTTACAGGTAACGTGCGGGTCGTGGATATTCTAGTTCCAATCACCAAATCAAACCAAATTGTGGGAACCTATCATGTTGGCTTGCCTGTAGATTGGCTAGACAACAAGATTGCAAAAGAGCAATCCGGATCGCAACGTGCGTGGACAGCAGTGATAGCCTACAGCATGATAATCGTCGTGATCATGGGTCTTGTACTCAATCATCAAGCTCAGCGGGCCAATCTTCTGGAACGCAAACTACATTTTGCAGAAGCACGCCGGCTTCGAGAATTGAGTACGTTGATGGTAGGGATGGCTCACGAGGTTCGCAATCCGCTCAATTCTATTCGGCTCAATCTTCACACCTCGGACCGGATTTTTCGTGGTGAATCGCAACTGACGGAGTTTGAGGTTTCGGACATGCTTTCGGAGTCCGTTCGCGAAATAGAGCGAGTCGAAAGCCTTATTGGCCAGTTGCTTGGCTATGCGCGTGTTGAAAACATTTGTGACTCCGAAGTCAACGTCGCGGACGAAATACGTTCAGCTCTCAAATACATACAGCCGACATTGCAGCCTCAGGCCATTACAGTGAACTTTCGAAACATTTCTTCCTCGGCGACTATTTTCATGGATCGTGGTCGAATTCGCCAGATATTGCTTAACCTTCTGAAGAACGCCGGTGATGCGATGCCTGACGGTGGGAGTATCGATGTGACATTCGAAACAGTTCAAAGTCATGCTCGTTTGATTGTTTCGGACACGGGGAGCGGTGTGGATGAAAGGATTCGTTCGCGACTTTTTGAACCTTTCGTGACGACACGCGAATCGGGAACCGGGTTGGGCTTGGCAGTGGTTCGAAGTATGTTGGATAGCGTTGACGGAGCTATCCAATATCAAAGGAGCACAACTCTAGGAGGAGCCGAATTTACCGTTTCCTTTCCAATCGATCGTGCGGCACGAAAGTTGAAAAATGGTCACTGAAGCAAGAAAAATACTCGTTGTTGAGGATCAGCCGCGTGAACGCGAGGCTATGTCGAGAATGCTTCGAAGCGAAGGCTTTCAAGTTGCATCGGCAGGGAATGTTGTGGAGGCTATGGCGCTGGCTGATCAGTCGGTTGATCTCGTGATTAGCGACTTGAGATTAGGCGATGAAAGTGCAATAGTTCTTTTGACGCAATTGCGTCGTCTTCGGACTAATTTGCCTTTTATTGTTGTCACAGCATACGGAGATGTCGGGAGTGCGGTCAGTGCAATGAAGCTAGGGGCTATCGATTATCTAGCCAAGCCATTGAATCCAACGGAGCTGATATCGCTCATTCGCCGACATTTATCGGGTACGCAACCTACGACGACTGAGACCGGAGCGCCGGGATTTGAAAACATGCTTGGTCGGTCTTTGGCGATGCGAACGCTGTTTGACCGCATACGGCGTGCCGCTTTATCCGACAGTACCGTACTCATAACAGGTGAATCGGGCACAGGCAAAGAATTGGTCGCTTCAGCCATACATAGGCTGAGTCGTCGTGCTGCTCAGGCATTCGTTACGATTAACATCAGTGAGTTGCCAGTCAGCTTGATCGAAGCGGAACTGTTTGGCGTTTGCAAAGGGGCGTACACCGGCGCAACCCATGACCGCGAGGGGTTGTTCGCTACTGCGCACCGAGGCACTTTGTTCCTTGATGAGGTTGGCGAATTGCCTTTGAATGTGCAGCCAAAATTGCTTCGTATTTTAGAAGGAGCCGCGGTAAGCCGAATCGGTAGCCGTGAAGCACAGTCGTTCAATGTCCGTGTAGTCCTGGCGACCCATCGCAATTTGTATGAAATGGTCGGCTTAAATCACTTTAGAAATGATCTCTGGCATCGCATCAATGTATTGACGGTTGAGTTGCCAGCGCTACGCGAGCGACGAGAAGACATCCCGTTATTGTTTTCCGCATTCTTGTCGGAGTCGGCAGCCAAGCATGGTTTGAAACGGCCTATCGCATCCAGTGAGTTGGAGAATTGGGTCGAGTGTTATGATTGGCCAGGAAACGTTCGGCAGCTGCGCAATGTCGCTGAAAATTTGGTTGTTATGAGCCATGGCCATGAGCTAGGTGTGGAACATCTATCTTGCTTTCTTCGGCAGCAGACTGAGGGCATTCGCGATCAAGCGCCCCCTGAACTTCGCGATATAGAGCGGAACGCAATTTTGAATGCGCTCAAGCAGTATTGTGGCAATCGAACGCTTGCTGCAGCAACGTTAGGAATCTCCATCCGAACGCTTCAACGAAAATTGAAGCTTTGGGGTCTTAGTTCGATTCACGATGAAAAAGATGACAACTTGTCGTCGATCATCTGAAAGCAGAGACAAAACGCCACCCCTCTAAAGTGGGTGTTTCGGTGAAAAGTCGTATTTTTCAATGAAAATTCGGAATTCTTTTTTGCGTGCTTTAACGGTACGTCAATTGCTTTTAAAGTGGGCTTGCGCGGCGATTACGGCCGATGCGTGACACATTCCTCCTCCGATTATGCCTTTATGAACCAGATCACGATACCGCTGCGGGGCGGGGTTAAGTTGTTATCTCAAATACCCTGGGCGTTTGATTGTTTGCGTTGGATCCTGGAGGCTGGTTACCGTCAGCATCGCAATTTGTTATCGCAACATTTTCGTCAATCGCCCCTTCGAGTTCTGGATTGCGGCTGTGGAACAGGTATCTATTCCAGTTTCTTTCCATCCCATTCCTACGTTGGCATCGACATTTCACCAACTTACGTTGACCGTGCGCGAGCTTGCTTCCCTAAGCACTGTTTTCGAGTGATGGACGCAACGCAACTGGAGTTTCCCGATAACGCATTCGATGCAGTCATTGTATCAGGGGTGGTCCATCATCTCGACACCGCAACAACACAGGTTGTCCTAAAGGAAATCAGTCGAGTGCTGCAACCCAAAGGCACGCTTCTGATATGGGAGGATGTGCCAACGCGGCACTCCCTGAATTTCGTTGGGAGGATCATTCATCGACTTGATGTAGGAGAGTACATTCGCCCCGAGATCGATTACGCGAAGCTGCTTTCAGATTACTTTTTCATTGAGTCTACCGAATCGTTTCGCAGCGGATTCATGGACTATGCGGCTTTTCGAGCCCGATCGCTCGCTTAGAATGAGTTTGAATTTGCTAATTGACGCATCTGTACCGCAAATTTCAATTGTCATTCCCGTTTTCAATTGCCATGGAAGTATCAGGCAAGTGGTTTCGAGAATACATGCTGTCTTCGTAGAGCAAACGATCCAGATTGTTTTGGTCGATGATGGCTCTGTCGACGATAGTTCGCAAGTGTGTCGCGAGTTGGCTGAGAGCAGTTGCGGGAGAATTGTGTTTGTGCAACTGTCTCGCAATTTTGGAGAGCATAGCGCTGTGCTGGCGGGTCTTTCGGAAACTCTAGCACCCATGGTGGCAGTGCTAGATGACGATGGCCAGAATCCTCCCGAGGAGCTACCGAGCATGTTTGCGGAACTGGAAAGGGAGCGACTCGACGTTGTGTATGGTCTTTACATGGATCGCCAGCACCATTGGTTTCGGCGAATAGGCAGTGCATTCAACGATCGCGTTGCGAATATCATGCTCAGCAAACCGCGAGGACTCTATTTGTCCAGTTTCAAAGTCATGAATCGCTTTATCGTTGAGGAGATTGTCAAGTACTCGGGGCCCTACCCTTACATTGACGGACTGATCTGCCGCACAACGAATCGGTTAGGGCAGTTGCCTGTAAAGCATTCACCGCGATTGGCTGGTAAATCCAACTACACTTTTATTCGATTGACGCGACTTTGGTTCAATATGTTTCTTGGTTTTTCGATCGTTCCTTTGCGATTGACCAGCATTTTGGGGCTTGCCATCGCCGCGCTCAGTTGCGTTTGGTTGATCGCCATATTAATCGACAAGCTTTGGATTGCGCCGGGAGTCACGGCGGGTATCCCGACAGTGCTCGCATGCATTGTTCTTTTCTCAGGTGTGCAATTGATGGTGCTTGGAATGATTGGCGAGTATTTGGGGCGAGTATTCTTGGCTAACAACGGTCAACCTCAATTTATCGTTCGGCAGATCGTTCGTGGAGACAGCAAGTCATGAGCAGCTTTTATCATGGGCGACGTGTGTTGATCACCGGCGGACTTGGTTTTATTGGTAGCAATCTGGCAATCGAACTTCAAAAGCTTGGAGCACGGCTAACGCTACTGGATTCCATGATACCCGCCTATGGCGCGTGCCTCGAAAACATCGAACCGATTCGAAATGCTGTCACTGTCAATTTTTCTGATGTGCGCGATCAGCATAGCCTGGCCTATTTAGTACGCGATCAAGAAGTCATTTTTAGTCTGGCAGGTCAAGTCAGTCATATCGACAGCATGCACGAGCCGTTGGTGGATCTCGACATTAATTGCCGCAGCCAACTTTCGCTTTTGGAATGTTGTCGACGCGAGAATCCAGGCGTTCGCCTGGTATTGGCTAGTACTCGCCAGGTTTATGGCAAACCTCAGTTTTTGCCAGTAACCGAGGAGCACCCGATTGCCCCTACGGATATCAATGGCATTAACAAATGGGCCGCAGAGATGTACTTCACACTCTACGCCCAAGTGTACGGAATGTCGACGGTAAGTTTGCGACTGACCAACACGTATGGTCCTCGCATGGATTTGCGAAATTCCAAGAAAGGATTTGTGGGTGTCTTTATTAAACAGGCACTCACCGGGCAACCGATTCGGATATTTGGTACTGGCGCGCAACGTCGCGATTTTAATTATGTATCCGATGTAGTTCACGCATTAGCAATGGTGGGTGAAAGCCGTTTGTTTTGTGGCCAAAGCTTTAATCTCGGTCATGACGAGCATTTTACACTGCGCGAATTTGTTGAACTGCTTTCGGAGAAATGTCCCGTGGATTTTGAACTCATCCCATTTCCAGATGAGCTGCGTGCGATCGACATTGGTGATTACTTTGCCGATTATTCTCGCTTTCGCGCCGTCACAGGCTGGAGACCTTGTGTCGGCTTAAGCGAGGGACTGCAACGAACAATAATGCACTACCGGCAACCTTTCGAGACAGCCGCATGATTGACGATACGCAATTGGAACAGATTAGCACGGCGAAGCAGCGAGTGTCACAGACCGAGCGCATCGTCCCTGCCTTTGACTATCTAGACGGATTTCAATTGCAGCGAAGCAAAATATTGGAAGCCATTGCTCGCGTACTTGATTCAGGCACACTGATACTTGGGCCGGAAGTCACCGCTTTCGAGAATGAATTCGCTCAATATGTAAATTGCAAGCACGCAATCGGCGTCTCGTCAGGTACGGATGCGCTCGTTGTTGCATTACGAGTGCTTGATATTGGGTCTGGGCACGAGGTCATCACGGTGGCCAACGGTCCTGTTCCTACTATTGCGGCCATACGCGCCGTAGGAGCTACACCCCGCTTCATCGATGTAGATCCAAATAATTTGCAAATGGATCCGCAGCTGGTTTCCCAAGCGATCACATCCGCGACCCGGTGTGTTCTTCCGATACACATGTATGGGAGCCCGGCTCCTGTTTTCTGTATTGAAAAAATTTGTCGAGAACATGGTTTGGCACTTGTCGAGGACTGCGCACAGGCACACGGGACCATCGTTGGCGATCAACATGCGGGAACGATCGGAAAAATTGGTTGCTTTTCATTCTATCCCACCAAAAACCTAGGTGGATTTGGCGATGGAGGAATGTGCGTAACGGAGGATCCGATTTTGGCGGCGAGGATGCGAGAGCAACGCTGCTATGGTTTCCGAAATGATCGAGTGGCGCATGTTGAGGGGCTGAATTGTCGACTGGATGAGTTGCAAGCTGCCTGTTTGCGAGTGCGCCTCGAGTATCTTCCTACATCGATTGCAGTTCGTCGCCAAATTGCATTTTACTATCAAGAACAACTGGCATGCCTAGATTTGCAGATGCCCTTGATTCCAAGTTGTGGCGAGTCGTCATGGCATCAGTTTGTTGTACGCTTCTCGCGTCGCGATGCTTGGATTCAATGGTTTGCTAAACAACAGATTTCCGTAGGTATTCATTACGAACATCCAGTACACTTGATGCCTGCGTATCTAAGGATCGCTGGCGGGCCTGATGCTTTGCCTATTACCGAACAAGTTTGTAAGGAAGTGATATCGCTGCCAATATTTCCGGAATTACGTCGAGACGATATGGCTCGCGTTTGCCAAGCTCTAAGGTCAGGTGTCGAAGCAGGATTAACCTGAATCAGGCAAAACGATGGATCCAGAACAGTACGATATCATGTCGTTGGCCGAAGATCGGCATTGGTGGTATATGGGATTGCGTGATGCAATAGGCTGCTGTCTGCAACAGCATTCGATGCGATTACCTCCGCACCCAATAGTCCTGGACGTTGGCTGTGGAACGGGAGGCAATTTGCGATATCTCAACACGCTATTGCAGCCAAGCTATTTAGCGGGCTTTGATTTGTCGGAGTTGGCGCTGGTACACGCTCGCTGCAAATGCCCGAATGCCGATGTCTATCAAAGCGACATACGTCAACCCGAATTGCACCGCGATGCATTCGATCTCATCGTCAGTACCGACGTGCTGTACATGACAGGTATCGAGGATACGTTATCGGGACTAAGCACGTTGGCGCGATCTCTCAAGCCAGGTGGATTGTTCCTGTCGAACTTACCTGCCTACAATTGGCTGACCAGTGAGCATGATCGCGTCGTTCACACTCGCGAACGCTATACCCTCTCCGCAATTCGCGAACTGCTACGTGAACTGGATTTGGAATGCGTATGCATTTCGTATCGAATATTCGCCTTGCTTCCAGTGATTGTCCTTAGGCGTTTCTCGTCTCTCCTCCTGCGATATCAGGTTTCGCCTCGCTCCGATTTGGTTCAACCTGCCGAATGGCTCAACCGATTTCTATTCCGAGTCCTTCAGATCGAAAACCGTCTGTTCGCACGTGGGCTTCAACTTCCTTGGGGCAGTTCAATAATGGTGGTCGGACAAAAAAAATTCGACTTGTACGATTGAAATAAGTTGAAACACCAGTGCAATCTGTATTGGACAGGAAGATTTGGGACTGAAAGATAAACCACTTGTACTTGTATTCTTTGCGCCTTCACGCCTTAGCGTGAGTCTTTTTTTGGATCACGCAAACAAGTGAAAGAAGGGCCATAAATGCATGTTGCATAATTTTCCTGTCCAGAGTTTTTCCATCAAATCGAACGTGATTTTGCACAATTCTTTACAGTGGGTCGAAATGACACAAACTCATTTTAATGGGTAAATTCAAATTGAATCGTACACGTCGGACATAAAATTTGCCTCGTCAGCAGAATCTGTGGGTAGTTTTTGGCTCAGGAAGATTCCCGAGCTGGTGATATAACGCTGTTTTAATGGTTTCGTACTCCTTGAAACCGTACGCTTTT